>JACQEV010000280.1 GCA_016200385.1 Candidatus Methylomirabilota bacterium | reverse complement strand
TCGTGCCGGTCGTCGGTGAGCCGCTGGGCCCTCCGTCAATCTATGCAGATGACCGCCTGTTCGTGCGCCTGCGCCTGCGCAGTGGAGGCGCGGAAGAGGAATGCCTTGACGGTCAGGTGGAGCGTCTCAGGGCGGCAGGCTTCCCTCTCGTCACCATCGATGTGAAGGAGCCGGCTGCCATCGGGGCCGAGTTCGTCCGGTGGGAGATCGCGACGGCGACGGCCGGGGCGATCCTGGGCGTGAACCCGTTCGATGAACCGGATGTCCAACGAGCCAAGGACGCGACGCAGGCCTTGCTGGAGAGAGTGGTGATCGAGGGGAAGCTGCCCGCAAGAGGGCCCCAGATGATCGTGGACGACCTGAGCCTCACCTTTAACACGCCTGTGCTCGATAAAATCGAGGCCTACGGGAAAGATGCGGGTGCGGTGCTCGGCACTTTCTTGCGGCTCCTTGAAAAAGGAGACTACGTGGGGCTCCTGGCCTACCTTCCATTCGACGCCACCATCGGTGAGCGGTTCGCCAGGCTCCGGACTGCCATACGAGACCGAGCGCACGTCGCCACCATGTTCAGTTATGGGCCCAGGTACCTCCATTCGACCGGCCAACTGCACAAAGGAGGGCCGAATACCGGGATCTTCGTGCTCTTCACCGCTGAGCCCCAGGAAGACCTCGCCATCCCGGGAGCGCCGTACTCGTTCGGCACCCTCGAATTGGCCCAGGCGCTTGGCGATTTCGCCTCACTTGAAGCTGGGGGGCGTCGCGCGGTCGGATTGCACTTGCCTGCTCCCGACCTGAAGAACGTTGAGCGGGCTTGCTCGCTGCTGGAAAGTGTGCTTCCGACGACGTGATACGCCGAGAGCCCACATCGGGGAACCTCATTGGCATCCAATCACGGGGGACTGAATGAGCCTCACAGGTATCACCCTTAGCCGCCATCTCCTCGACGATCAGGGGGAATTGGCCGACGGCGATCTAGCAGCGCTCCTGATGCAGATCAGTCTCGTCGCGAGGATTATCTCGCGCGAGGTCAAGCGGGCGGCGCTCGTTGGGATGTTGGGGTATACCGGAGAGGTTAACGTGCAGGGAGAACAGGTGAGGCAACTTGATCTCTGGTCGAACGAGGTCTGCGTGAATGCGCTCAAAGAGACCCGCCTTGTCTGTACCGTGGTCTCCGAGGAGATGGAGAACCTGCTTCACTTCGACCGTAACTGTGTCGCCGGGAGCTACGTGGTCTGTTTCGACCCCGTCGATGGCTCGTCGAACATTGGCGTCAATGGGACGGTCGGGACAATTTTCTCGATACGTCGCCGGCGGGGGGAGGGGCGGGAACACGCGGCGGCCGACCTCCTCCGGAAAGGGTCCGAGCAGCTCGCGGCTGGCTATGTGATGTACGGCCCCAGCACCATCCTTGTCTACACGGCTGGTCGCGGTGTGTACGGCTTCACGCTGGATGAGTCGATCGGCGAATATCTGCTCTCGCACCCGAACATCGCGATCCCGCGGCGAGGGAAGATCTACAGCGTAAATCTGGGGAATTACCATCGGTGGCCAGAACAGACGCGGCGGGCAATTGATTATTTCAACTCCCCGGGCAAAGGGACGGGCCGGCCTTACTCACTCCGCTACGTGGGTACGATGGTGTCCGACATGCACCGCACGCTGCTCGAAGGTGGGGTTTTCATGTACCCAGGCGAAGCGGGCGAGGGGAAAAAATCTCGTGGCAAGCTCAGGCTCCTCTACGAAGCGCAGCCGATGGGCTATGTCGTGGAGCAGGCGGGAGGACGGGCCAGCACTGGGCTCGAGCGGATTCTTGATATTGAGCCTTCGGAGTATCATCAGCGCGTGCCGTTGATCATCGGAAGCGCCGATGACGTGGCGATCGTCGAGGAATTCTACCGAGGGGAGCGATAGTGCGCCACGATGTACGTAGCGTCCTGCGCGGGAGCTCAAACCACTGGGGCAGATCAAGGGAGGGAGGCCAGCATGAACAAACGTATCCGTGAGATACTCGGGTGGTACAGCAGCGACTGTCCCGGGACCCTGACCAACCTGGCGCGCCTGCTGAACCATGGCTACCTTGCCGGCACGGGGCGGCTGGTGATCCTGCCGGTGGATCAAGGTTTTGAACACGGCCCGGCGCGAAGCTTCGCGATCAATGCCCCAGCGTACCATCCGCACTATCACTTTGAGCTCGCGATCGAGGCCCGCTGCAACGCGTATGCGGCGCCACTCGGCTTCATCGAGGCGGGGGCGGCGGACTTCGTGGGTCAGATTCCCCTGATCCTGAAACTCAACAGCCACGACGTGCTGCACGACGAGAAAGACCCGCTTTCGGCGGTGACAGGCAGCGTCAAGGACGCTCTGCGCCTTGGCTGCGCCGCCGTCGGCTTCACGATCTACCCCGGCTCGGCCCATTGCAGCACGATGTACCAGCAGTTTCGCGAGATCGCCGCGGAGGCGAAGGCGTCCGGATTGGCGGCGGTCTGCTGGTCCTATCCGCGCGGCTCCGGCCTGAGCAAGGAGGGCGAGACCGCGGTCGATGTCGTGGCCTACGCAGCGCAGATCGCCGCCCAGCTTGGCGCGCACGTCATCAAGGTGAAGTTGCCCAGCGCCCATATCGAACAGGCGGATGCCAAAAAGGCCTACGAGAAGGCCAAGGTGCCGATCGGCACGTTGCCCGACCGCGTTCGGCACGTGGTCCAGAGCGCCTTCGACGGGCGCCGCATCGTGATCTTCTCCGGAGGGGCGACCAAGGAGGACGACAACGCGGTGCTGGACGAGATCCGGGCGATTCGAGATGGCGGCGGATTCGGCACGATCATCGGACGTAACTCGTTTCAGCGCCGCCGCTCAGATGCGATCGACCTGCTCACGAGGATCATGAAGATCTACGCGGGGGAAATGCAGTAGGTGCGGCGAAGACGGCGCTTTTAGAGATGTCATTGCTGCGAAAGTCCCCCTTGTATATTGAGTATGAGACTTGGATAGTATAGGGAACCGTCAACCAGGACGTGACAGGCCGAAGTCCCCCGGGTCTCCGAGGCCGTGGGTGAGCGAGGGTCGTCACGTCCCGCTCTGCACGAGCCCGAACAGTTG
>JACQEV010000279.1 GCA_016200385.1 Candidatus Methylomirabilota bacterium | reverse complement strand
CTCCACGAACCGATCCCCTCCGGCCCCTCACAAGGGATGTATTGCCCGCCGGCTGAGCTGGACGCGATGCTGGATGAGTATTACCGTCTTCGCGGCTGGTCGAACGACGGGATTCCCACGCCCGAGAAACTTCGGGGGCTGGATCTGACCTTCGCCGTCAGTGCCATCTGAGATCATGAACGATCCGACGCTTTTCGCTGACCCTGCGTCAAAGAGCTAACCCTGGTCCGAAAATGTCTAGTGGGATGAGCGGCGCAGCCAGCGGATCCTGTCGCGGTGAGCAGCCCCCGTCGTCCTCGCTCCACCCATCCCCCAGTGGGACCCTTCCGCTGCGGGCCGGGTACCCGCGCCGCAGGCGTGGGTGGGCACCCGCTCACCGCGCCACCCGCTGTGTAACCAGACATTCGCAGTCCAGTTAATTTCGGATTGGGGCTGAGTCATTCCCGACCCGCCTTCTGAGACAACCATCACTTCGAGTGGATAGCGTATGATGACTGGTAGATGGTCCCTCCACATACTCCTCACCACGGTGCTGCTCCTCTCGAGCTTTCGGCTTGCCGCCGCCGAGGCCGCAGATCCGCCTCCCCCTGTGAAAGAGCAGCCCATCGGGTGGTTGGGCGTCTCGATCCAGGAGGTGGGTGAGGAGCTGGCCGAGCGGCTGGCGGCTACCTTCGGGGTAGAGAGCGGCACGGGGGTCTTGGTGCTGGAGGCAATTCGTGGTGGCCCGGCCGAGGCGGCGGGACTGAAACCCAGCGATGTGATCGTGAAGCTGGATAACCAACCGATCTGGGAGGTCCGGCAACTCCAGAAGATTATCCGCGGGAGCGCGCCCGGACGGTCGATCCGGCTGACCATACTCAGGGGGAGGGAACGAGTGCAAGTGCCGGTCACCGTCGGTCACATGCCGGAAGGCATCACGGGTCAATTGGCAGGAGAGCGCCTTGGCCTCTTCGCGCGATCCCGAGCTGGGGAGGCGCCGGGAAAAGAGGTGGAGGAAAAACCAGAGGAGGGGGTTCGAGTAATGGTTGTCGAGCCTGGGTCACCCGCGGCGGAGGCCGGGATGAGGCCGCAGGACCTCCTGGTTAAGATCGGCGAGCATGACATTCGCTCTCTGGAGGATATGGCGAAGGCCTTGAGGCTGGGAAGGGGCGGCGAGGATGTCAGCATCCAGGTTATCCGTGATGGCGAACGTCACGTCTTCTCGCTGAAGGTTCCTCCCTCTGCCGAGAATACCGAGTCTCGCTGAGGGGTAGCCAGGGAGCTAATCTTCTTCCACCAGGACGAACTGCTCCCTAGACACGCGACAGCTCGGGCAGCGGGCGGGAGGCTGGTCGCCCTGGACGTGATGGCCACAGCCCAGACATTTCCACACGATGGCCATCCCACTGCTGACAGGCGACTTGTACTGGATGACGGTATCCAGCATCCTGATGGCGCCGGTTTTTACGGTGATCTCCGCCAGGAGCAGATCCCGCATTGAGACCACGCCTACCAGCCGATCCTGATCGACAACCGGGAGGTGGCGGCAGTTGCAATCTTTCATCTTTTCCAGCGCCGCTTCATAATCTTCATCGGCCTTGGCCACCACCAGCTCTTTGGTCATCACCTCTCCCACCGACATTGTCGCCGGATCAAGGCCGTGCGCCACGACACGGGTCAGGAGATCCCGCTCAGTAAAGATCCCGACCAGTCGCCCCTTTTCCAGCACCGGCACCGCACCAACCTCCTTGGTGGTCATGTATTGAGCCGCTTGGCGGACGGTGAGATCAGGTGTCGCGTAAAATACTTCTCCCCCTCGAAGGAAATCCCTGACCTGCTTCATCGTCCCTCCTTTCCACGGTGAATCGGGAAATCCGCGTTCGATTGTGTCGGGACACTATCCTTCTCGTGCCGATCTTGTCAAGTGGGAAAGTGGCACCGATGGCCAGGGAGTGATTTGCAGAGAAGCGAGGGGGCAGGCAGAAATCAGAGGCGGAACAATCAGCTCGAACGCGATCCCGGGAGCCGGCTAGCCCCGATGAGCTAGCACGATCGCGAGCATCCAGGAGAAGTGGATCTCCTCTCCGTCAAGCTGGATCTGAAAAGCATTCCGGACGGCAGGAGGAGCCTTGAGGAACCGCTCCCGTAGGACCATGACGGTGGCCGGATCGCTGCCAGAGGTGCGAACCCAATCGGAGAAAGTGAGATGAGAACGATGCTCGGTGTTCACCCGATCCACATGGAAGCAGGCTTGCTCCGTCATGCGCCGCCATTCGGTGGGAGAGTAGTTACGCACGTGGGATGGATCGCGGGTCCGCTCTGCTTCTTGCTGCCAGGCGAAGGACTCGGCGTCTTCCGGCGATGCGCTGTCGCAGAGCACAAGCCTTCCGCCAGGTCTCAAGACCCGGTGCATCTCCGCAAGGAAGCGAGGGACGCTGGCGAAATGATGGGGAGCCAAACGGCAGGTTGCTATGTCGAAGACCCCGTCATGAAATGGCAGTGCCTCTGCCTCTGCCAGGTGGAAGAGGAGATTGGTGAGCCCCCGTTCGCTCGCCAGCCGGCGTGCCTGGGTCAGCATGTTGGCCGTCAGATCGGTGGCCACCACCCGCTTTGCGAGTGCGGCAAAGGCGAATGCGGTGAACCCGGTCCCCGTGGCGACATCAAGAACCAGGTCCGACGGCCTCGGGGCAGCCCACTCGACCATCAGGTCCAGGCTGTCGCCCTTGGCGTGTGGTCGGCTGGCCGCGTACCGCTCGGCCTGGCGGCCGAACTGGGCCTTGACCTTTTGGGTGAGGTCCCGCTCCATACCCATCATCTTACCACCGCGTTCCACCTGAGGCAACGCAGACCGCGGAAGCGGGATGGCTTCGACACGATCAGACAGGTATGCTAGACTGCAGGAACACTTTCACAAGGGGGCCTGATGGAAATCGACGTCATTCGTGAAGTGGCGCTGCGGGCCGTCAAGGAGGCGGGGGCTATCCTCCGCCAGGGCCTTGAGCAGACAAGAACCATCGAATACAAAGGGGAAAAGAACCTCGTCACCGATATCGATCGCCGCTCGGAAGAGGCGATCGCCGCACTCGTTCGCCGGGAGCTTCCCGGCCACAGCCTCGTGTCTGAGGAGGGGACCCGACTCCAAGGCGACTCGGGATATCGTTGGTTCGTCGATCCGCTGGACGGCACCACCAACTATGCCCACGGCTACCCCTGCTTCTCCGTGTCGATCGGCGTTGAGAAAGATGACGTGCTGATCTATGGAGTGGTCTACGATCCAAGCCTGGAGGAGCTGTTCACGGCCGAGCGGGATGGAGGGGCTTTTTTGAATGGAAAGCGACTTCGGGTCTCCGAAGTCTCCAGACTATCGGATGCCTTGCTGGCTACCGGCTTTCCGCCCGATGTGGCGACCGCCAAGGAGAACAACCTGGACCACTTCGCCAACTTCATGAAGAGGGCCCAGGCCGTCCGCCGCCCTGGCTCCGCCGCCCTTGACCTTTGCTATGTGGCTGCCGGACGGTTCGATGGTTTCTGGGAGCTTCGGCTGAACACATGGGACGTGGCGGCGGGCTCGCTCATGGTCATGGAGTCGGGTGGCCGGGTGACTGATCTGCGGGGTCAGCCCCTCCGACTTTCCAAGCCCCAGATCGTTGCCAGCAACGGCCTGATTCATGACGAGATGCTCCATATTCTTGCCATGGGGATGTGATCCGGCGCCTGCCCACCGATCTCGATCCGCTCTCGCGCTGAACCGTTTGCTCCTTCCCTGTGTTCCTACCGCCTATGGCCGGGAATCGGCTGCTTCAGCACTCCAAGCCGGCACAGGGCGAAATCGTACTTCACCGGGTCCTCCGGATCGAGCTCACGGAGCCGCCGCGTCACCTCTGTCGCCATTCGCCAGTTGGCCTGCTTGATCTTCGTCAGGCCGAGCCGCCGCACAATCCTCGCCACATGCGTGTCGAGAGGCACGATCAGCTTTGCCGGTGACACCTCGGTCCAGATCCCGAAATCAATCTCATCCCCGCGCCGCACCATCCAGCGTAGGAACAGATTGAGGCGTTTGCACGCGCTGCCCTGGGCAGGCGAGGGAAAGAAGAACCGGATCCCGGCCTTGGGAGGAATCGTTCCAGAGGGGTAAAAGGGGGAGACGTCGAGCGACAGCGCTCGTTCGACGAAGCTGATCAGGGCAGGCCCGACGTCCTTGTGGGCGGCGTCATACCCCGCCAGGAAGAAGGCCTGGAGCGAGCCTCGGGATTCCACCGCCTGATGGAGCAGATAGCAGAGGAGGGCGATATCGACACCCGAGTTGAATCGGTGGACGAAATGTCGAAAGCGGGCCCCATCCCGAGTGGGATCGAATTGCCGGATGAACCGGGATGGGCTTTGACCCATCGCTTCAAGCGCGGCCTCGGCGCTGCGGTGGATCTGCTTGACGTTGCCATAGGCGAGGGAGGCGGCCACGAACCCGGCGATCTCGCGGTCTTCCGGGCTGCGATATCGGTGGGGGATGCTGAGGGCACTGGTTGAGAGAAAGTCGCGTCGGCCGTAGCGGCGATACAGGTCATCGAGGAGCTGCTTGAGCTGCGCTCGCGAGCGCACGGCTCAGGATCCTCCTGGGCGAGGCGATGCCGCTTTGGCGAGCTGGTTCACTCCCTACCGTTCAGATCCTTTGCCTGGAATCCGATGGCATACGGGCAGTGGATCGGCGCCCGTTCGATGCTGCCGTTCACCTTGTTGTATCCGGCGATGCGAATATTGTAGCCGTTGATGCTGCCGGACACACCGCCGCCCTGCACATAGTTCCATCGCTGCTGCCTGCTCGAATCATTGATAACCACCACGATGGCGACGTTCCCATCCTTGAAGAACTTTCGATCGACCTTGCTCAGCGTCGTGGTGGCTCTGACGGTGCCATACATCGGATGGGAGTGATAATCGCCCACGCACTCCCAGCGCGATGTGGTCCTGACGGCTTGCTCGACCCGCTGACTCCGCATAAGGTCAACGTGGACCTCGCGAAACTTCCGGTTCGCCGTCTGATACGGAACCACAAAATCCACGAGGACCCGGTCGGCCGTGCTCTGGCCGAGAAGGACGCCGAAGCATTCTTTCCGGTACACCTCAATGGTCGAGACCAACAATCCGACAAACGCGTTCTCACTCAAATAGATTTCCATGGCCATTGACCACCATCCATGCTGTCCGAAGAGTATTGCCGCCGTCAGGCTGCGTTTTCGTCTGCGGCTTGAATCTGGCCCGCGAATCCGGCGATGAGCACCCGAGTGTCGCACCTTCGTCGGGGTCGAGTGTCATGCGGTTCCGATCAGGGCTTGGGCCGAAGCGGCCGTTTAACGGCGAGAGTGATGCCCTAACAGTTTGATACTCGCCGCTGTCGGTTTCGTCCCTGATGATCGTTCTTGAAGATGTGTTCGCGTGAGGAGGAACAGGCTGAAGATCATCGCCCGAGGATTCGCTTGCGTCGGGGTCATCCCGGCGATCAATTCAATCGTGGGATACCCTGTAAGGATAGGCTCCAGAATCCAGCGAGGCAAGCCCAAAATATGGGCAATTCCTTCTGACCGGCTGGAGTCAGGCTAGTGGATCACGAAGTAATTCAACTAGTTATCTAATTCGATATGTTTTATTGACTTGTTCCATTCTGCCCCCAGTGGTCCAAGCTCATCTAATTGATAATTAACACAGTGATTTCAGATAGTTATG
>JACQEV010000029.1 GCA_016200385.1 Candidatus Methylomirabilota bacterium | reverse complement strand
TGTGTCTGGGGATCCCGCGATGCTCAACGCGGGCCCGTACCGGCGCCGCCTCAGGGCCTTCATGAGGATGTAGCCCAGCGCGACGAGCAGGACGGTAAGCAGGACAAGACCGTAATACCGGTGATAGCTGGCCTGGAGCTGGTCCCAGCGGCTTCCGAAGAGATAACCGAATCCTGCACCGAACGCTGCCCAAAGAAAAGCCCCCAGGGCATCGTAGCCTAGGAAGCGAGGGTAGGCCATCCCCGTGGAGCCGGCCATAGGAGCAGCGAAGAGCCGGACACCCACCACGAAGCGGGCAAAGGCGATGGTGATGCCACCTCGCCTCGCGAAATAGTCATGCGTCTTTCGGACGCAATCCGCAGAACCCAGCGTGAGCTTGCAGTAGAGCTGAGGCAGGCGCTCCCCGCCTATTCGGCCAAGGAGGTAGCTAAGGTTGTCGCCCACCATGGCGGCCGCGGCCCCCAGGGCAATTACCAAGGGGAGCTTGAGGGGCCCAATGGAGGCCAAGAACCCTGCGGCGAAGAGGAAAAGCTCCCCAGGGAGCGGAAGGCCGGCATTCTCCAGGGCAATCCCGAGGAAGAGGATCGCGTATCCGTATGTAACAAATACGGGCCAAAGGCTGCTCAATAGATTCATCGCGTCCGCCCTTAGCAGGCCGTTTACCCTTTGCGGTCACAAAGAAGGCCGTCGGGGGGGGTCCGTAAGGACCCGCCCGACGGCCTATACATCCGGCGATTAGCTGCAGCAGGACGGCTTCTCGGTCCCGCAGGTGGAAGTTGTCTCCTTCTGCTCCTTCTTCTCCTTCCCTCGTTCGTGCTCCTTCAGCTGATCTTTCTGCTCAGTCGGTCTAGCGATGCCCGGCATTTGCGATCACCTCCCTTCCCTGAAAATCTTCATCTATCGGTACCACCTAATAGGCAATCAGTCGATAACCGTGGGACCCCAGTTTCTTATCGTATTCCGCCAGGAGGGGAATCCCAGATGCCTGTATCCCCTCCTTGGCGCCAAAGGCAACTGCACAAGAACTGCAAGCCCCGGTGATGTCAGCCTTCACCGACTCAAACAGGCCATGAAGCGGGTGATCTGGTTCAGATAACTCGCAAAGCCACTTGGTTCCCGCTCCGTCAAAGATGAGCTTAATCTCACCTTCGGCCTCCCCAAAGTCTCTGACAGCTTCCAAGGCATTGGCCACACGGCCCATGTCCCCGCGCGTTGCTGTGTCCGATAAAACGACGATCGCGACTTTCACCATGTTCCATGCCCCTTCCACCCAGTAAACAGCGGTGCAAACAAACAGGCTCTTGTTTTTTTGGGTCAGCCCCTTCGCCCCACCCCGGGTCCTCCTATGGTTTGATGTCGCTCTCGATCTGGAGGCCCTCAAGGAAGGCGTTGATCCCGTTATAGTGGTCCACCACGGCCATCGCCTCGACGATGGTCCGGTCGGAAGCCCCCATGTTCTTGAGGATCGCCGTGTGAGCATCGATGCAGTAGGCGCACCCGTTTGAGGCGGAGACAGCCAGGGCGACGAGCTCCTTTTCACGGGCGGAAAGCTCTTTGCCCGCTCGGAGGGCTTTGATTTTTCCCCACTGGGCCTCCAGGAACTCCGGGTAGAGCGCCATGGCCTTATAAGCATTCGGCACAAACGGCATTCCGTAGGTCTTCTTGATATCGTTGTAGATCTCCTTCACACGCCCAGTCGCGTGCTCCTCAGCGATCAGCTTCACCGTTGGCATCACGATTCCTCCTTATCTCCAATTCCCCTTCACGCCGCATCGGGCGTGAGGAGCGTGTTCTCCACCCTCTTCCAACTCCGGATCTCCTCTAAGACCTCCGTGCGGGACGCGAACCGGCGGACCGTAAAGCCGCAGACCGCACAGCGCCGGTACACGAAGGGCCAGCCCTGCTCCTCCTGAACCTCCCCCACCTGTACCATGGCGAGAGGACAGCAACGGCCGGGGAAGGTCGTGGAGACGATCCTTCGCGGATAGGCGTTGAGGGCACGTTTGTGGGTGCTATATTCTACAATGGTTCGCATGATGCTTCCCTCCAGATTTCCACAACGTGGCTGACTCCAGGATCAGTCAGGAGGCCCCCCTCGACCTGACCTCCGAGGGCAATTACTCATGGTCCACCCCCGGAGCGGTCAGATCAAGGAGAAACCAGTAACTCCTGCTGGCTAGCTGGCGGCGCAGGGGTTCGCTGGCGCTTTCCCTGCCGACTTGGTCAGCGGCGCCCACAGCGCGTCCTCCTTGTGCTGCATATCCTGCGGATCGCCGTTCGGATGGCGGATGATGACCAGCATCTGCCACGTGTCAAAGGGTTGTTCATCAAGCTTCGCCTTAAATGTCGCTGCCCCCTTCCTATCCGTTTTGAACATGTAAGGGCGTTGCCCCACCCCAGCGATCATATGCTCCGGCTCGGTGTTCACATACCAGACAGTGTAGACGGAGTGTGGTTTGAGGTCTTTCACGCGGATGGTGAGGGTCTCGTTCAGAATCACCGCCTCTCCGCTCCCCTGTTCAACTCCCTGGGCGCGGTTCAAGATCAGCTTTTCATCGGCTGCGCCGAAGGCCGAACTGGCCCCCAACGATGCCGAGAAGGCCAGCCCAACGCTTACGATCAACGAGATGATCTTTCGATATTTCACCGTTTCCCTCCTTCGTGTGTGTGGTGTGAGTTCGTGAACCATGACATCTTCATTTTCCTTCCTCTTGAGCTTGGTATTCCCACCTCCTCTCCTCTGTCATCCCTTATTGAGATGCAGAGGATCGCGTGGTGGATTCGCCTCCTTTTCTGGCCACATCAGCGTGATTCACTTCTGCCCCTTGTCTCCTTTTCCTTCTTGATCCGGCGAACTCGTCTGACGCCCGAGTCTCGACGCCTCTCGTTGCCAGTGCTCCACCGCAGCCAAGAACAGCGGGCTTCCTTCCTTCCAGCACGGCCCGTCCCAGGCGCAGTACGGCACCCGTGCGGCCGATTTCGGGCTCGGCGTGATCCAGTCATGGCAACTCACCGGGCAGCCACAGTCGCCGCACCGCAGGTCGAGTGGGCGCCCACATGTTGGACAGTGAAGACCCGTCGAATCCCCCTGGTGTTCCATCTTCGAAACCTCTGCAAGACCTCCATCGGTCTTCGCCGGCTGGAACTGGGTGCTGATCGGTTCTTTCATCGCCCCCCTCCGCCAAAAGCCCTCCCTTTGTGGAGGGGAAATCAATTTTGTCAAGGCACGAATCTTCAAAAATTCCTTGTCATCCTCATCCCTGGTGTCTGGCACAGACTAGTGGGCCGTCCAGCCAAGGTCCATGGCAATGTGTGCGCCTGTGATCCCGCTGGCGTGGTCACCGCACAGGAACACCACGAGGTCGGCCACCTCCTCCGGCTCCAAGAGGCGTTTGACCGCCTGCCGCGCGAGCAGGACCTGCTCCATTACCTCCTGCTCCGAGATTCCATGGGTCTTCGCCTGATCGGCGATCTGTCGCTCCACCAAGGGCGTCCGCACGTAGCCCGGACAGACAGCCACGGCGGTGATGTTGTGGGGCGCCCCCTCGAGAGCAATGACCTTGGTGAGGCCCAGCAAGCCGTGCTTGGCGGACACGTAGGCCGCCTTGAAGGGGGAGGCCACGAGGCCATGGGCGGAGGCGATGTTGATGATCCGGCCGAAGCGCTGGCGAATCATCTGCGGGAAGGCATACTTGGTCAGGAGGAAGGCCCCTGTGAGCATCACGCCGATGAGAAGGTCCCACTTCTCCTCCGGGAAGTCCTGGATCGGGGCCACGTGCTGGAGTCCGGCATTGTTGATCAGGATGTCGAGACGGCCGAACCGGCCTATCGCAGCTTCGATCAGGCGCCTGGCCTCCTCTCCTTTCGAGACGTCCGCTTTCTGGAAGAAGGCATTCCTGCCTGTGGCCTCGAGTTCCTTGACCGTGGCCTGCCCGGCCGGCTCGTTCAGGTCGGTGATGGCGACGTCCGCGCCAGCCTCTGCGAGAGCGAGGGCGATAGCCTTCCCGATCCCACTCGCTCCCCCCGTCACGATCCCGACTTTGCCGTGCAGCCTTATGACTGAATCTCCTCTCTCGTTAGGATCCATCTGCGATCGCCTCCTGGGCGAGAATCGCGTGGGCCTGTTCGTACCCGTGGCGGATGTGCCCCTGGATGATGCCCCTGGAGAAGTCATAGTCCTTGGACTCCGACTCGAAGGCTTCCCCCTCGTGGGCGAACCGCGTGATCTCCACATGGCATCCCTGTTCGATAAGCCGCTGGTAGCGCCCGCCGTGTCGGATTCGTTCCGCCGCCTCCGGATCCACGTGAGCCATCAGCTCGTGGACCAGGGCCAGGGTTTCATTCTTTAGTTCGCAGCTCCTGAGGTCGCACTCGGTCTTGTCAGAGTAGAGAATGTCCTTCTGCCGGGCCAACACCCCCGGGAGGTTCGTGGGCAATGGCCGGGCCTTAGGGAAAAGGTGCATGAGGTAAATTTTCATCGGCACGCCGGCCCGCCTCTCCATCACCGGCCCTAAGGGCGTGTTGCTCACCAAGCCACCATCCCAGTAGGGCTTGCCGTCGATGACCGTCCACGGCAAACCAGGAGGGAAGCTCCCGCTGGCCAGGATATGGTCAGCGGTGATCCGCTTCTCGGCGCTGTCAAAGACCTCCAACTCGCCTGTCTTCACGTTGACCGCCGTCAGGATCAGCCGGACCTCCCGAGCAGCCAGCAGTTCGAAGTTCACATACTTTTCGAGCGTCTTCTTGAGGGGGGCCGGGTCGTACAAGCTCGTCCAGGTCCACCAGGTGAACGGCAGGAAGGCCGGCCAGCTCGGGGTGAGCCAGCGAGGGCTGAAGAGCTTGGGGACACCGAACAGGGCGATCTGCCACGCGGCAACGGACCGGCTCAACTCCTCATGCGGGATGAGAGGGTCGGCGACGGCGATCTCGTTCCAAAAGGCTTCGAGGACCGAAGCGGCCTTCCCGCGCGGGCTTCCTGCAATGATAGCCGCGTTCACCGCGCCGATGGAGACTCCGGCGACGAGGTCGGGAATGATTCCGCGTTCCTCTAGGGCCTTATAGGCCCCGCACTCGTAGGCTCCTAAAGCGCCTCCGCCTTGAAGCACCAAAACCGTTTCCCGCTTCATCATTTTGCCTCCTTTCCTCCGTTGTTGTCAGGACGCGCCCCCCCCTTTGACTCAGCCGTTCACGCTCCTTCCTTCTTCCCATTCAGGTTCCAGCTCCACCCCCAAGGCATCTGAAACCCGGTTGATGTAATTGAAGTAGCTGGTTATTGCCGCCGCGTGCAGGATCTCTTCATCGGAGAGACCTGCTTCCCGGAGCCCCTGGATGTGGGCCCGTCTGATGGAGGCGGCATCCCGAGTGATCCGTTCGGCATAGTCCAGGATCGCCACCGTCCTGGGATCGAGGTTCGCTTTCCGGTAATCCTTGGCGAGCTGCGTGACCAGCGCACTGTTCTTCGTCTCTTGACGGAGAGCCTCTCCGTGGTGAATGATTCAGTAGTGGCAACGGTTGATCGCGGAGACGACTAACGCGATCATCTCCCGCTGGGCGCGACCCAACGGGGCCGGCCCGTACATCAGGGTCTGGAAGATTGTCATGGTGGCCCGCATTGTCTCCGGATGAAGGCTGAAGCCCTTCAGGATATTCGGGACCATCCCCACCGCCTTGCGGAGTCCTTCGTAGAGGCTCTTCAGCATCCCCTCAGCCTCGCCTTCCTCCACCGTTCTGATCCAGGCCATTTGCTCTTCCCTCCTTCTTACCTCCCGTCCATCGCGTCGCTTCCATCTTCTTTCACGGAGCTTCGACACGTCTTCACCCTGCCCTCTCAGAGCGAGGCAGCCTTCATTTCTTACCCGTTGCCACCTTCGCTTGTTCTTTCTGGGCCTCTCGCCCCGATTCCAGGGTGCTCCGTATTACCGAGCGGAGGATCCAGCTTCGCTGGGCGCCTTCCATAAGCGCCGTCAAATCCTCGTAGACGGTGGGATCGACCAGAAATCCTCCCAGGGTCCCCTCGCCTCGAGCGATCTTCTCGCTGATCTCTTTGAGGTGCTGAGAGGCTTCCGTCAGATTCTTCACCAGATCCCTCGACTTCGGATCAAAAAGGAGGGCCGGGATCGCCCCATCGCCGCCTCGGATGGCCTGGAGCAGCGAATCGAGCTCTTGAATCGTCTGCGACGCCTTTTCGACTATCTTGGCACCCTCAGGGTCATAGATCAGGGCATGTGCCAAGCCTCGACCTTCCTTGACCTCCTTGGCCAGGGACCCCACCGCCTCAGCGGTACGAGCCATATCCTGTACAAACCGTCGGCTCGCGGGATCCTGAATCAGCCAAGGGATGGCCCCTTCTCCTCGCTCCATCGATGCGGCAATCCGTTCCAGGGTCCTGGCCGCCCCGGCAACGGCCTCGGCTGTTTTGGCCTTCTCAAGCGTCGAGAGCATGGTATCAAGAGAGGTGGCGACCCCCTCCGCGTGCCCGAGAACCCGCTGTCCTTGGCCGACAAGGGCGCCGAAGTCCGTTGGCTCCTCGACCCGGAGGGTGCCCCCGTCGGAGAGGCGGGGTTCCTGGGAGCTGCCAACGCTGATTTCAATGAACTTGTCCCCCAAAAACCCTAAGGTCTCGATCCGGGCGACCGAGTCCCGCCGAACATTCTCGATGGTCCCTCCGGCTACGCTCAGCTCAACCAGCACCTTTTGCTCAGGGGGGCGCGGCAACTGGATACCGGTCACCCGGCCGACCGCCACTCCAGCCAGGCGCACCGCCGCCCCCTCGTGGAGGCCGCCCACCTTGGTGAAGAAGGCCCTGAGCGAATGCTGAGTGGAAAAGTACCGTCCCCGCTGCCCTAGCAAGAAGATCGACGCGGCAAGCAGGAGGATCCCGAAAAAGACAAATAGCCCCACAACGATCTTCACGCTGCTTCTACGCTGTTCCATGAAATCCCCCCCTCGACTGGGCGCAACCTGCTTGTCTGTTCGAATGCACCATTCACGAATATCTGTGCTTCAGGTCTTGACGAATGTAGGAACGCCTCGGGGCTGGCGACCTCGATGATCTCCCCTTGATGGACGAAGGCGATCTGGTCCGATATCGCGAAGGCGCACTGCAGATCGTGGGTTACCACCACCGAGGTCTCGCAGAGATCCCGACGTAGCTGGGCGATCAGTTGACAGATCGTGCGGGCATTCTTGGGGTCGAGGCCCGCCGTGGGTTCGTCGAACAGGACGACCTCCGGCTGCAGGGCCAGTGCCCGGGCGATGCCCACCCGTTTCTTCATTCCGCCACTCAACTCCGCCGGCAACTGCCCCTCGATCCCGGGCAGCCCCACCCGCTTCAGGAGCTCAGCGACCCGGGCCCGGATCTCCTGCTCGCTGGTCCTCGTGTGAAGCCTGAGAGGAAACGCGATATTCTCGTAGACACTAAGAGAGTCAAACAGGGCTGCCCCCTGGAAGACCACCCCAATCCTTCTTCGCACGGGGACCAGCTCCCGCTCGGTCAAGGGAACGATGTCCTGCCCGAAGAGGAAGATCTGCCCGCGGTCCGGTGTGATGAGGCCGGCGATTAACCTGAGGAGGGTGGTCTTGCCAGAGCCGCTCCCCCCGAGGACGCTCACCGTCTCGCAGGCCCGGAGGCTGAGGTCAATCCCAGCCAGAACCCGATGGGCGTTGAAGGCCTTGTGGATTCCCTGGATCCGCAAGATCTCTGGCTGCTCACTCATCGGCTCAACCATGGTTCACTCTACTAGAGGAGGAAAAAGAGCTGGGTCAG
>JACQEV010000028.1 GCA_016200385.1 Candidatus Methylomirabilota bacterium | reverse complement strand
GACGCGGAGAACCTTGGCCTGGGTCTTGAGGCTCATGTCCCCCACCTCGTCCAGGAAGATCGTCGCCCCATCGGCCAACTCGAACTTCCCCCGCCGTTGAGCCGTGGCGCCGGTAAACGCGCCCCGCTCGTGGCCGAACAGGTCGCTCTCGACCAGCTCCTCCGGGATGGCCGCGCAGTTGACCACGACGAACGGCTTGTCCCTTCTGGCGCTGTGGCGATGGATCGCCCTGGCGATCAGCTCCTTCCCGGTGCCGCTCTCCCCTCGGATCAAGACCCGCCCGTTGGAAGGAGCGGCGGACAGGATCTGCTCGCGAAGCATCCTGATCGCTTTGCTCTCGCCTACGATCTCGTACCGTCGATCGATGGTTTCGCGGAGCGCGCGATTCTCCCACTCGAGCCGCTGTTGATCCAGGGCGTGGCGGACCGCCAAGTGGACCTTCTCGAGATCCAAGGGCTTCTCGAGATAATCGTAGGCGCCCATCTTGGTGGCCTTCACGGCCGTCTCGATCGTCCCGTGCCCCGAGATCATGATGACGGGCAGCTCCCCATGCAGCCGTTTAATCACCCCCAGGGTCTCAAGCCCGTCCATTCCCTCCATCCAGATATCGAGCATCACCAGGTCGGGAGGGCCCTTCTGGATGGCACGGAGCGCCTCCTGTGCTTGCCCATAACCCGTGACGCGGTACCCCTCGTCCCTGAGGATGTCCACGATCGACCTCAACACCTTCTCGTCGTCGTCAACCACTAGGATCTGATCGTGGGCCATGGCCCGACTCCATCTCCGTTGCCTCCCGAGTGTACGAGGGCAGGCAACTCGATGATGATTCGCGTGCCTTTCGGGACGTTATCCTCAATCCGGATCTGGCCGGCGTGCTCGGCAACGATTCTGTGCACGATGGCCAAGCCAAGGCCGGTCCCGCCCTGCTTGGTCGAGAAGTAGGGAAGGAATAACCGCTCCCTATCTGCCTGGGGAATCCCGGGGCCCGTATCGTCCACTTCCAGCGCCACGACCTCTCTGCCTTTGAGGTATCGAGTCGTGATAACGATCTCTCCCTCCCCCTCAAGGGCGTCCAGGGCATTGTCCACCAGGTTGATCAGTGCTCGCTTCATCTGCTCGGGGTCCACGTTGACGAGCGGGAGCTCGGGATCAAGGTCGCAGCCGATCTTGATCCCCTTCGGGACGGCCGCGTAGAGCGTCATCACGATCTCCACAACCAGGTGCAGATCATTCGGTTTCGGGTCGGAGGAGGGCATCTTGGCCGCGTACCTTGAGAATTCGTCCACCAATCCTTTGAGCCCATTGACCTCCTGAATGATCGTCCGCGTGCACTCCTCGAATACCTGTTCGTAATCAGGGGCCCGATCAGCGAACTTCTTCCTCAGGCGCTGCGCAGAGAGCTTGATCGGGGTCAACGGGTTCTTAATCTCATGTGCGATCCGTCTCGCCACCTCCCGCCACGCCATCGTTTGCTCGGCTCGGATCCGCTGAGTGATCTCTTCCAGAACCACCACCCTCCCGAGATGGTTTCCCGAGCGATCGGTCAGCTCGCTGATGTTCACCACGATATTGGCGACCCGGCCATCACACTGAAGCGTAAGTTGTTGGTCCACTACCCCGCCCGTCTCCCCAGTGGTCTGCTCCAGCAGGCTTCGAAGCGGGGCGAGCGACGTCCCGCCCAGGAGCTCGATATAGTGACAGCGCCGGCGGCGGCGCCCCTCAAGCCCAAGGATTTGGATGGCCGCCGGGTTGATGGTTGTGACGATCCCCTGTTGGTCAAGCGACAGAACGCCCGTGGCGATATTCTCGAGCACGGTCTCCATGTATGCGCGCCGCTGGTCCAGTTCGACATTCGAGCGCTGGAGGCCAACGTTGGCGCTCTCCAGCTCGGACTTGCTCTGCCGAAGGTCCACTGTCATCTTGTTAAAGGAGCTCACCAGGATCCCGAACTCATCGTCCGCTTTGGCGTCCACCTTGAAGTTCAGGTTTCCCGAGGCGACGGCCCTGGTCCCCTCGGCGAGTTGCTGGATTGGCACGGTGATGCCCCGAGCCAGATAGACCCCGACCCACACGGCGGCGAAGATGATCACCAGGGTCACCATGAGGAAGAGCATGATGTAGATTCCCTTGATGGGATTCTTCAACATCTTGAGCTGTTGGTACTCTTTGACGCCGCGGGTGACATCGCTGACGCTACGTGAGAATCCTTCAGGAATGTACTGGGTGGCCACCAGAAACATCGCTCGGCCTTTCGAGTCTGACAGGGCGATCGGTGCCACTCCCCGGATCAAATCGCCACCGGAGATCATCTGGACGAAGGCAAATGTCTCTCCCCTCCTTCCCCGCCGGAGCGCTTGACCGAGTGGGGGCATGTCGGCTGGTATCCGCTTCTTCGCCCGCAGGCCCAGGAGCTCGGCACCGTTCCAGTCGATGATTTGAACGGCATCGAGGTTGTACTCGTGGAGCTTCTCAGCCATCACGCTGCGGGCCAGTTCCTGTCCCTCCTCGTTGCCGAGACTTCCCGGGTCGATAGTGGAAGCTATCCGACGTGCCTGCATCACGATGTTCTCGCCAGACACCTTGTCGAAGAGCTGCGCCACATCCAGTGAGCGCTGGAGCGACTCTTCGACCCTGATGTTGAACCAGCTATCCACGCTGTTGGTGATCAGGTTGCTTGCCACAACAAAGAGGAGGAAGGCGGGCAGGAGGGAGAGGCTGACAAACGCCACCACCAGCTTGACTCTGAACTTGGAACCCAGCAGATTATCGCGACGCTCGAGGTAGACCTTGAAGAGGCTTCGAAAGACCAGAAGCACCAGGATCAGGAGGAGGACCATGTTCACGTTGACGAGGGCAAAGATCAGGATGTTGCTGGCAATCGGGGTGGGAAATCGGAGCTGATAGATCAAGACCTGGACGGTTGTCAACAACACCACGA
Source organism: Candidatus Methylomirabilota bacterium (assembly GCA_016200385.1). GTDB lineage: Bacteria > Methylomirabilota > Methylomirabilia > Methylomirabilales > Methylomirabilaceae > Methylomirabilis. The sequence goes on along the minus strand of JACQEV010000028.1, from coordinate 6,450 downwards.
GGGCGAGGACAGTCGCCAGGATCAGGCGGGTACGGCGCTTGCGACGATCAGGGTCTTTCGGGACAACCATCTGCTTGCCTGCTGCTAGTGCCGTTCCAACTTTATCCGTCTAAGATCACAATGGCCCGCAGGCATCTGGATCGGCCGTTGCACAGCGTTGTTATTTGTCCTAACACGTTGGAACGGCACTCGTCTATTTCCAACTCAAGGAGGCCTGAAATCGCCTGTGAGTCATCGCAACGGAAGGACCATACGCGGACAAGAGAGTGGTGAAGGGGAAACATGACTATGGTGCAGTGGATCTGCGCCTCGACTTGCACGGGATCACCTCGCACGTTACCCTGAACTCTTCGGCCACTATAGCCGAAACCTCGGAAGGGTTGCAAGGCCAAAGTCGATGAGGCTGTCTGGGTGGGGACCTGAAAAGGTCCTCGTGATCTCGTAAAATGGAGGAGAGAAATTACGAAGGGGCGACCTTGAGGGATCGTTCGGGCTGAAGCAGCGGCCTCGCCCATCGTTCAATCACGCCGTTACGGGCGGGGGCTGCATGCTGGATGTCGAGCTGACGCTGGATTTCCTGGACGAGCCTGGTATGTAAGAGGTGTCCAGCGCTGTGGGCGATCACGGTCCCAAGAACTGGTCTGCCAAGGAGATAGAGATCTCCCAAGAGATCGAGCACCTTATGGCGAACCAACTCGTCCCGAAAGCGGAGATCGCCGTTCAGTACACCACCTTCGCCAATCACCACCGCGTTGTCGAACGAGCCACCCAGAGCGAAATTGCGGCGGCGAAGCTCTTCCACGTCCTTCACGAAGCCGAAGGTCCGACAACTGGCGATCTCGCTGATGAACGTCTCCTTGGAGATGTCGAACGCGGCCGACTGTTCTCCGAGAAGAGGATGGTCGAAGCGCATCGTATAAATGACCTGAAGTCGCTCCGAAGGGACGATCTGAATGCTGCGGCGGTCTGCCTCAACAACAAGACGCTCTTTAATCTTCAGATACGTTCTGGGGACCATCTGCCGTCGGAGACCTGCCTTCTTGATCAGCTCAACGAATGGCGCGGCGCTTCCATCCATGATGGGCACCTCCTCGCCGTTGAGCTCCACCAAGACGTTGTCTAACCCCATTCCGGCGAATGCCGCCATCAGGTGCTCGATGGTCCTCACCTTCACGCCACCCTTACCGATGGTCGTCGCGTGATGAGCATCGACGATGTTGGCAGGGTTGGCTTCGATGATCGGACTCGCGGGAAGATCTATGCGCTTAAACGCAACGCCGAAGTTAGCCGCAGCCGGCCGGAGACACATTCGCACCGTCTGCCCGGTGTGTAACCCTATGCCTTCACAGGCTGCTGCGGCTTGAAGCGTTCGCTGATGGCTCACCGTCTTCTCCTGTGGTTATGTACGATTTTTAGTGGATACCGATACAGTAATTTCTTGCCATGATGGCCAGTACTTGGGAAGTGCAAATCATATACCACTTTGTCTGGAAAGATCACGAAGAATATTGCGAGATTATTACTGGAAATTCAATACGTTAGAAGCGTAGCTGGAGGTCATCGCTAAACAGGGATCAGCGGACTGTTGAGATTTTTCAACACATGTGTCAAATCGACCTCGCCGCCCACCGATCAAACAGGTGCTTCAAGGCGTCGCGACATGGCACGTTTTCAAGCGGCTTTAGGAGCTGCTCGATCTTCGCCTCCATCTCTGATAGCCCGGCACGAGCTGGTCTCTGTACTGGTGGATTGGGCATTCTGGCGCTGGCTCGCCGAGCAGTTCGACCGATCCTCAAGACGATCTCGCCCACCACCGCCTCGCCTATCTCCTCGTTGAGCATTATCTTCAGCTTATGACGCAGCATGTGCAACTCGTGCAGCCAGATCGGATCTTCGACGCAGAGGTACAGTCGCCCCTCCCTAAAATCCTCCACGCTCGCCCGCTCCCTGATGCGCGGCGCGATGGCGCGGTCCCATACCTTGAGTAAGGCGAGGTGACGGGTCACCCGACCGAGACCCAGTCCTTGAAGGGTTCCCTCGAGGACATCCGCACAACTTGAGGGGTCGCCTCCCTTGCGTTTCCTCCTTGATCCTTTCTCCCTCACCTGGCAAACTCCACTTTGGGGACCGCCCTGGCAGACTCAGCCACCTGGAAGTAGGTTGCCTTCTCAAAACGGAAAAGCCCTGCTACGGTCCGTTCCGGGAAGCGACGAATCTTGATGTTGTAACTTTGTACCAAATCATTGTATCGCTTCCGTTCGACTGCCAACCTATTCTCTGTGCCCGCCAGCTCGTCCATCAAGCGTATGAAGCTCCTGTCTGCTTTGAGGTTCGGATAGCGCTCAACGACGACCAGAAGGCGCCCCAGTGCAGAGTCCAGGGCGTTACTGGCATTCATTTTTTCCTCGACGGTCCTGGCTCCGGCCATCCGCGCCCTCGCATCGGCGATACCCTCCAGGACTTCTCTCTCGTGGGCGGCATACCCTTTTACCGTCGCCACCAGATTCGGGATCAGGTCCGCCCGACGCTGGAGCTGGTTCTCGACCTGGGCCCAGGCCGACTTGATTCCCTCATCCATCGAAACCAGTTGATTGTACGCGCTCCAGAGATAAAACGCACCGGCCAGGATGACAAGAACGACGATAGCCGAGATCCCAAGAACAGGGGAAGCCCCACGATGCTGTCCGTTCACGTTCATCCCCCGTCGCGAGGCGCTCCAACCAGCGCCTCGTCAATACCGCGATTGGCGAGCGCATCCGCCCGAAGGTTTAGCTCTCGACCGACGTGCTCGATGCGAAAGGAGGGGATGGTTCGTATGAGGTCCTGCGCCTGCGAATGCAGCAGAGCAAGGCGGGGATTCTTGACTCGGTATGTGCCTTCAATTTGCCGGACCAAGAGCTCGGAGTCCGACAGGATTCTGACCTCCGCTGGCTTCAGACTTCCTACTTCCCGCAGGGCGAGGAGGAGCGCTTCGTATTCGGCAACGTTATTGGTGGCCTCGCCGATGTACTTCGAGAGCTCTCGTTCCAACCGCCCGTTCTCTTCCTTTATCATGACGCCGATCCCGGCCGGGCCCGGATTACCGCGAGAGGCCCCGTCGATATTCACCACGAGCCGCAATCCTTTTCTTGCGCCTGGAGCAGAGAGACTGTACGCCCGTTCGAGCAGCTCTACTGCCCCCAGGATGGCGCGTCGCTCTCTTGAGGAAAGAGCTAGAGCGGGTGAGACCTCACCGCCTGAAGGAGCCTTGGCCGCCAGCCGACGGAGGATCGCACAGATCTCGTCCGGTCGCACCCTATCCCTTCCAATAGAGGATCCGGCCGCATCGTTCGCAGGTCAAGATCTCTTCGTTCCGGCGGACCTCGTTATACAACTGAGGGGTGAGAGCCACGTGGCACCCTTCGCAGGACCCTCCACTCGCCGGGGCCACCGCCAAGCCAGCTCGAATCTTGAGGAGCCGAAGATATTGCTGTAGCAACGATGCTTCCACACCTTTCGACCGGCCTTTCCTGGCCCCCTGTAACTTGGCCAAGCGGCCCTGTATTTCTCGAAGCTCGCCTCCCCTCTGCTGCTTGTCCCTCAAGTACTCCGCCTCTTTGAACCGGAATCCCTCCTCCTCTTTAGCCCGATCTTTCACTGCCGCGTCGATCTGGTCGAGGAACACGAGAATCTCTTCCTCCAGGGTCGAAACCTTCTGTTTCAACCCATCGATCTCCTTCAGGACAGCGGAGTATTCCTGGTTAGTCTTGATCTCGTAAAGCCGGCTCTGTCGCTTCTTGAGCTCCCTATTCGCCTCCTCCAAATCGCGTTCTTTCTGGCGGCGAAGTTTCTGCAGCTTCTCTGTCTCCGCTGTTGCCTCATCGAGGGCGGCCTTGGCGTGAAGCAACTGCTCTTCCATCGCTCGAATCTGTCCAGGAATGGCAGCCGCCGCCGCTTCGAGCTCAGCGATTTCGGAGTCAAGCTGCTGTAAGTCGACTAGCCGTTCCAGCTCGTCCAGCACGTTGCGCTCCAATAAAGTCGGAAATAGCTGTCAGCGGTCAGCTCTCAGCTTTCAGCATAATCTGCATCCAGGGCTGATAGCTAAGTGCTGTTGGCTGACAGCTCTGGTGTGGTGGGCCCACCTGGACTCGAACCAGGGACGACCCGGTTATGAGCCGGGGGCTCTAACCAACTGAGCTATGGGCCCGCAGACGTTGACAGTTGACGGTTGACAGTTGACGGTAAATGATATTGAAGGGGCCTTATTCCGATGACTGTGAACCGTGAACTGTGAACCATTAACCGATCTAGCCTTCGACGAAGCTCTTGAGCTTCTTGCTTCGAGTGGGATGCCGGAGCTTCCGCAATGCCTTGGCCTCGATCTGTCTGATCCGTTCCCGAGTGACATCGAACTGCTGGCCCACTTCTTCCAATGTATGGTCGCGCCCGTCCCCGATCCCGAAGCGCAGCTCCAACACCCTTTTCTCCCGTTCAGTCAGGGTCTGGAGAACCTCGTCGGTCTGACCGCTCAGGTTGATACTGATGACGGCCTCGACCGGGGACACCGCCCCTTTGTCCTCGATGAAGTCCCCCAGATGGGAATCCTCCTCCTCTCCGATCGGCGTCTCGAGGGAGATCGGCTCCTGGGCGATCTTGAGGACCTTCCGGACCTTGTCAACCGGCAGGTCGATCTTCTGGGCGATCTCCTCCGGCATCGGCTCCCGCCCCATCTCCTGAACCAAGTAACGGGAGGCCCGGGTCAACTTGTTGATGGTCTCAATCATATGAACAGGGATCCGGATGGTGCGGGCCTGGTCGGCAATGGCCCGCGTGATAGCCTGGCGGATCCACCACGTCGCGTATGTGCTGAACTTATATCCCCGCTGATATTCGAACTTGTCCACCGCCCGCATCAGGCCGATGTTCCCCTCCTGGATCAAGTCAAGGAACTGAAGGCCACGGTTGGTGTATTTCTTCGCAATGCTGATCACTAGCCGGAGATTGGCCTCCACCATCTCCTTCTTCGCCAGGAGCGCCTTCCGCTCGCCGTTGGTGATGGCTTGCAGCAAGGATCGCAACTCCTTGGCCGAGGCGTCAGCCTCCTCCTCGACCTTCCGGATCTTCCGCTGGATATTCGCGGTCGCGCGTTCACACTCATCCAGTTCCTTCCGACCCAGCTTGGTCCGGCGCACAATCCCTCGCACCGCAGCAGTCCTGTCCCGACCGTTGGTCGAGATGACCTTGATATCCTGCATCGACAAGCGGTAGAGCCGTCCCGTCTCACGAAGCTCCCGCTCGCCCTGCTCGATTCTCTCCAAGAGATTGCGCATCCGGGCCACGACTCTTTCGACAATTCTCTGGTTGATATTGAGCTTTTGAAGAAGGGTGGCCTGCGCTGCCTTGCGGCGCGCAATCTCCCCTTGAATCCTCTGCTGCCACCTTTCGGTGAGACGGCCGACGCCTCGCTGGTAACGGCGGCCTAAGTCATCGATCTTCGCCTGTTCCTTTCGGAGACCTTCCAGCAGCGTGGCGTTTTCGGCCAGTATCTCCTGCTCCTTCTGCTCGGAGATCTCATCGAACTCATTCAGCGCGAACAGCTCCCCAACCCGAGCCCCCCCCTGCAGCAGCCGCTCGCCGATTTCCGTGATCTCCCGAACCGCGACGCCGGCCCGGCAGACGGCGTCAGCCACCTCCTTGCGTCCCTCCTCGATCCGCTTTGCGATCCGAATCTCCCCTTCCCGGGTCAGGAGGGGGGTTTTCCCCATTTCCCGAAGGTACATGCGGACCGGGTCATCGGTCCTGCCGACAGACGATGGAGCGAGCTCCAGCTCCATCTCGGAGCTCTCTTCTTCCTGGGGCTCCAGTGATCCCACCGGCTTCGGCCGCTCGGCCTCATCCACCACCTCGATATCCATCTCATCGAAGAGGTTCAGGATCTTGTCGATCTGGTCGGCCGATGTGACCTCTTCCGGCAGCAGGGTATTCATCTCATCATAGGTGAGGTAGCCCTTCTTCCGACCGAGAGAAACCAGGGGCCTGATCCCCCGGGCAGAAGCGGCCTGGTCCATCGCCTTCCTTCCGGTCCCAGAACCAGAACCTTTGCCAGATGCCTTCGCCGGCCCGGATTGCTCCAGCCTCCCGCGAGGCGGCATGCCGGGGGCCGCTTTGGCCTTTTCCGGTTTGTGGAAGAGGACCCGCTTGCGCACCGCCAAAGGACTCCGAGTGGTCTTCTTACGCGGCGTCAATCGAATGGGCTTGGCGGGTCGTCTTGCCTTGTGAGCATTCGCCATACATTCCTCTCCTTCACATCGAAATCTCGACCTTCGCCCCCCGTCGCTCGTGCGAGCCGGCTTCGAGCGCCTGGTTCAAGTCCACCGCAGTCTCCGTCACGCGCTCACGGTGAGGCCTGAACGGCACCGCGGCCTCGATCCTTCTTGAGCGCGAGGAACTGTGTTTGGAGGCGCTCGACCG
>JACQEV010000040.1 GCA_016200385.1 Candidatus Methylomirabilota bacterium | reverse complement strand
TCGGCGCAGCGACGATTTCCCTCAGCCCTTCTTCAACAGGGCAGTATCCTATTGGATTTTGACCCCGCCGAGATCCTTCTGCTCCTTCGGCCTGAAGGGCGGGCCTCAACAGTAGACTCTCTCGGGATGGTCGGCACGCTGCGAGAGGCCATCGGGTGGTTCCCCGATCGCGTTGACGTCGAGGCGGCGATCAGGGAGGGGTTTGCCTGTGGGATGGGGGTCGAGTTTGCTGAGGCCACGCTTGAGCAGGAGGAGCGTGAGCTGTCCGAGCAATTGGCTGCCAGTCGCTATACCTCCGAGGACTGGACCTTCCGTCGCTGATGCTGCTCGGCATCAACCTTGACATGCTCCTTCGGTCTTTGCTACGGTATCCCCAAGATGAGCGGGCGGGCACGTATCAATTGTGACGGACTGGGGAGTGGGAGGTGCGTTTCGACAAACGGAAGGCGATACAGAAAGCGATCACGCTGACCCAGGAGGGACGGTATGACAAGGCCATCGCCGAGTATGAGGCGATACTTGGGGCCGATCCATCCGATTCGTCCCTCTACAATACTCTGGGTGACCTCTACGCCCGCATCGGTTCATCGTCTGATGCGATCACCTGTTACCACAAGCTGGTGGGCGTGTTGAGGTCCGAGGGGTTGCGCTGTCGCGCTATCGCCGTGTACAAAAAGGTCATCAAGCTGGCTCCAGACAACCTCTCCGCCCTGGTTGCGTGCGCCGATCTCTACGCGGAGGAAGGGCTTCGAGCAGAAGCCAAGCATCGGTATCTGTTAGCCGCAGAGCGATCCCTACAACTGGGCCTCGACAAGCAGGCGCGGGACGCCTATGAACGTCTGATTCGGCTCGAGCCCGGCGACGCGGGTGTGGCGGCCAAGTTGGCATCCCTGCTCGCGAGCGAGGGGAGACAGTCAGAAGCAGCGGACCTTCTCGGTCGACTGGCTCAAGAGGTTCGTGCGCGGGGGCGACTCGACGACGCGAGGCTCTTGTGCAAGCAGACGGTGGAGACTGCCCCTGAGGCGTTCACCGGGTGGTACAGCCTCGGACGCATCGAGTTCGAGACTGGCCGATTCCAGGAGGCGGAAGGCGCTCTATTGCGGGCGGCGAAGATCGATGTCACCAGTCCTCTTCCGCATCTGCTCCTTGCGCAATTGTACGAGCAGCAGATGCAGCCCCACGCCGCCAGGGCGGAATGGCTGGCGCTCCTGCGATGCGATCCGAATCACCAGGAGGCTCACCGCCGACTCGGTCTGCTCTACCTCAACGAAGGCGACACGGAGGCGGCTGTAGGAGAATTCGATGCCGCGGCTCGCAGCCTGGACGAGTCTGGTGAGCTGGAGCGGGCCATCGCCCTTCTTGGCGAGTTGGGCCCTGCGGCGGACCATCCCTTGGTTCAGGAACGGCTCGGAGAACTGCTCTGGCGATCAGGACGATCGATTGAGGCGAAAGCAGCGTTTCGGCGTGCCGCGGAGCTCCATCTGGCTGCAGGCAGAGAACAAGAGCGCCAGCGGACGCTGAGCCGATTCTATGCGCTCTTTCCGGGAGATGCCGATGCGCTGGCGGGATTGCCTACCGGGGCAATTGACGAGGGCAGACGACTGACGCTCGAGCCCGGGGAACGTTCTTCATCGGAGACATTCCAGCTCTCGGGGGAAGCCGAACACGAGGGCCTGACGGTTCTGAACGCGAAAGACGAGTCGGCGGGAGGGGCATCTGCGGCCCTCGCCGTCACTGACTTCTATCTCAAGCATGGGATGGAGGCGGAGGCGCGTGCGCTTCTGCGACGCCTTGTTGCCGGCGAGTCAGGCAATGTGGAAGCCAGTCGTCGGCTTGCATCATTGGAGTCCAGAGCGCTGACAGAAGGTGCTGCAGCCGACCCGGAGATCGAGGTGATCCAGTCCGACCAGCTAGGGGGATCGGAGGGCGCAGCGATCTTGAGAGCGTTCTTCGAGGAGCTGGAACTCCAAGAGGAGTCTGGCAGGAAGGGAACGGGCATCCCTCAAGGCATGGCAGGAGCTGAACAGGGGTTCCTCGATTCGATGGGCGAGCTGGAGGCCGGGCCAGTATCCGGGGACTCGATCCCTGGATCAGAAGCCCCTCCGAGTATTCGGATGCAGGTGCACCACGATGCTGCTCAGCCGGCCGACCGATCCCCTGAGATCTGCGCGGCGCACTATCAGTTGGGGATTGCCTACCGCGAGATGGGTCTCCTGGACGATGCGATCGCAGAATTCCGACGATCCGCAGCGGATGAACAGTTGACGCTTCGAGCCTGCAACATGGTCGGGCTCTGCCTGCTGGCCAACGGGGACGCGGAAGCCGCGATCCATGAGCTGGGCAGAGGGCTGTCGATCGTTGGTCGACCTGCTGAGGAGTATCGTGGCGTCAAGTATGACCTGGCAACAGCCTATCAATCGATCGGGCAGTTGAACATCGTGGGGGCGATCCTCCGCGATCTTCAGACAGAAAGTCCCTCCTTCCGCGACGTGGAATCCCGACTCCGCGAGTTCGAGGGACGATTGGCACAAGGCGCGGGCCTTTCAAGTGAACCAAAAGGAACCATCGATGCAAGGCAGCAGACGCCGTCGAAATGAGCCGGTGCAAGTGGCAAGCGGTCCACAAGGCCATGGAGCCCTCTTGAACCTGCCGAACAAGCTGACGCTGGCGAGGATCTTCCTCGTTCCCATCATTATTGTCTTTCTCATCGCTGGAGAGCGGGTTCCCAATTACACCGCGGGGGTCATCTTTCTGGCCGCGGTCCTTACCGACTGGCTGGACGGCCGGATCGCTCGGAGCACCCGGCAGGTGACCACGCTGGGCAAGCTGCTGGACCCGATTGCGGACAAGCTTCTCATCTCGACCGCCCTCATCGCGCTGGTGCAGGTGGGTCGAGCCCCGGCCTGGATGGTGGTCCTTATTGTGGGGCGTGAGCTGGCCATCACCGGGCTCAGGACGATCGCCGCCTCACAAAGCATCATCATCGATGCGAGCGGCTTCGGAAAGTACAAGATGCTGGCTGAGGTGGCGGCGGTGACCCTTCTGATTCTCGATTGGCCCCCTCGGTTGGGAATCGTCGCTATCCCTTCAGTCGGTCTGCTGTGTCTGTGGGGTGCGATGGGGCTAAGCATCGTGTCCGGCATCGACTATTTCCTCAAGTTCTGGAAAGTCATCGACCTCAATCGATGAACCTTCTATCGTCCGGAGGTTAATGAGCACACGCCTGTGGCTGGTCCCTCTTGGTTACCTCGTAGGCTCCATCCCATTCGGCCTGCTGATGGCCAAGGCATCGAGCGGGGTGGACGTTCGAAGGGTCGGGAGCGGCAACATCGGCGCGACCAATGTCCTGCGAGCAGCAGGAAAGGGGGCGGCTGCCATCACCCTTGCGCTGGATATGCTGAAAGGGTGGGCTCCTGTCGCATTGAGCCAGGCTCTGGGCACGCCGGGGGCGCTCGTCGCCTGCGTCGCACTGGCGACATTTCTGGGTCACCTGTATCCGGTGTATCTTGGCTTTCGCGGGGGGAAAGGGGTTGCCACGTTCTTGGGAGTGATGTGGGCGCTCTCTGCGAAGGTCGCCTTCTTGATCATCGCCATCTGGCTATTCATCGCCGCCCTCTTTCGCTATTCGTCTCTCGCGGCCCTTGTCGCCTCCGCGGCGTCGCCCCTGCTCATCTGGCTGGTTGACGGCCGACCTCTGTACGTTATACTCACACTGATCCTGTTTGCTTTCATCCTCGTCCGGCATCGGGAAAACTTGCTGCGCCTTCGAGCGGGGGAAGAGGGCAAGATCGGGCAGAGGGTGCAGGGGGCCCGCGTGGATCCGCCCCGGCGCGATCGGTTCGCCTCGTAGGGAGGGGGACATGTCCCTCATCGTTCAGAAGTACGGCGGCACTTCGGTAGGTGACGTCGAGCGAATCAAGCAGGTGGCCCGGCGAGTGGTACAGGTGAAGGCCGAGGGGCATGACTTGGTCGTGGTGGTCTCGGCCATGGCGGGAGAGACCGACCGCTTGTTGGGCCTTGCTGCCCAGGTATCCGATGCGCCGGACGAACGGGAGCTGGACGTCATCGTGGCCACGGGGGAACAGATCTCGATCGACCTCCTTTCGCTGGCCATCCAGCAACAGGGGTGCAGAGCCCGTTCATTCACCGGCAGCCAGGTGAGGATCCAGACCGACGCCGCCCATACCAAGGCGAAGATTGTGAGTGTTGAGGCCGACCGGGTGCGACTTGCGCTCCGTGAAGGGGCCATCGCCATCGTGGAAGCTTGCAAAGGTCTCCTACGAGGAGATGCTCGAGATGGCCAGCCTGGGGGCGAAGGTACTTCAGGCCCGGGCAGTGGAGTATGCCAAGAACTACGCCGTGCCAATTCACGTCCGTTCCAGCTTCAACACGACCCGGGGAACCCTGGTCGCCCAGGAGGATGCGGAGATGGAGAAGGTGGTGGTCTCGGGGATCGCCTACAACAAGCACGAGGCGAAGATCACCGTCCTCCGCGTGGCGGACCGGCCGGGGATCGCCGCCAAGCTCTTCGGCCGAGTCGCGGAGGCCAACATCGTGGTGGACATGATCGTTCAGAACATCAGCCAGGAGGGGACCACCGATATCTCCTTCACGGTGCCGACGCCCGACTACCCCAAGGCGATGCACATCGTTTCCGGGATGGCTGAGGAAATCGGCGCCCAGCAGGTTGTGGGGGACGACAAGATCGCGAAGGTCTCCATCGTGGGGGTTGGGATGCGCACCCACTCGGGGGTAGCCGCCAGGATGTTCGAGGCCCTGGGCCGCGAGAATATCAATAGCATGATGATCAGCACTTCCGAGATCAAGGTCTCCTGTGTTATGGATTCCAAGTACGCAGAGCTGGCCGTTCGGGTCCTGCACGACACCTTTGGCCTGGCCGACAACAGCACGGTCAAGGAGCCTGTGTGAGGGAGGTCTACACGAGGCGCGAAGCAATCGTCGCCAGCCTCCTCGGCCTGGCCATCGCTGCGATCGTGTGGGGTCCAGTCCTCCTTCGTCCTTTCGGCTACACCCCTGCCGTCGATCTTCGAACCCTCCGTCTCCCTGAGAACCCGTCTCCCGCACCGGCCCGGCTGCCCACGCCGCCGGCGAGGATCGCGAAGGGGAAGCCAATCAGCTCGGTGGACATCAATCAGGCGGATGTCACCGCGCTTCAGACGCTTCCCGGCATCGGCCCGACACTGGCCAATCGGATCGTCATGCACCGGAAGGCATACGGCCCGTTCCGAGAAGTTGACGCGCTCATGGAAGTCGATGGGATCGGCCCGAAGCGATTTGACAAGCTCAAGTCGTGGATCGAGGTGCACTGAGCGATGAGCTATCGTGTTCAACTGGAGATGTTCGAGGGTCCCCTCGATCTCCTTCTCTACCTGATCCAGGTCAATGAGATCGACATCTACGACATCCCGATCGCAAAGATCACGGAGGAATACCTGGGATGCCTGGCCAGGATGCAGGAGCTCGACCTGGAGGTTGCCGGAGAGTTCCTGGTAATCGCTGCCACGTTGATCCATATCAAGTCGAAGATGCTCCTCCCAGCGGAGGAGAGCGAAGGAGCGGAGGCGCCCGAGGAGGACCCGCGGAAGGAACTCGTGGAACGGCTCTTGGAATACAGGCGGTTCAAAGAGGCGTCGATGACGTTGGAACATTTGGAGTCACACCAGCAGCTCCATTTCAACAGGCCCGCCGATCCGGGATCCCCCGTCGCCGATGGTCCGCTGGAGGTCAGCCTCTCTGAACTGATTCGCGCATTCTCGGCCGTCATGGAGCGGGCGATGAAGGCGGCGGTCTTCGAGATCACCCCTGAGACGATCAACGTGGGCGAGCGGATGGTGGCGGTGCTGGATCGACTGGCGACGGAGAACCCGCTTCCGTTCATCGCCCTTTTCGATGGGGCGCGGACACGCTCGCTGTTGATCGCCACCTTCCTCGGACTCCTGGAACTCCTGCGTCGGGGCTTGGTGCGGGCCAGGCAATCGGACCCGGATGGCGAGATCACAGTCTATCGCACCATGGAAGCAGCGGAAGGTAACGATGGCCGAGCTGCCTGATCCCAATCCTCTCGCGATCCTCGAGGCCTTGCTATTTGTCTCCGAAGCCCCGGTGACCCTGGAGCGGTTCGCAGAGGTGCTCGAAGGGTGCTCGAAGGGGGAGATCACCAAGCTCCTCGCGGACTGGCAGGAGAGATGCCGGCAGGAGGATCGCGGGGTTCTCCCCATAGAGGTCGCTGGTGGGTACCGCCTTGTGACAAAGCCGGAGCTGGCGCCCTGGGTCCAGCGTTTCCGTGGGACCAAGGCAGCCAAGCTCTCAAAGGCCGCAATGGAGACGCTCGCGATCATCGCGTATAAGCAGCCGATCACCAAGCCGGAGATCGAAGCTATCCGCGGGGTGATGACTGATGGGGTCCTGAAAACGCTGGTGGAGCGGGACCTGATCCGGATTCTTGGACGAAAGCCCGAGGTGGGCCGGCCGATCCTCTACGGGACCAGTCGTGCCTTCCTGGAGTACTTCGGGTTCAAAGACCTCTCGGAGCTGCCCACCCTCAAGGAGATCGAGGCGCTGGCCCCGAACGTGGCCGAGAAGGAGGCATCTCAAAGTGAAGTCGAGGTCGATGACACGAGCAACGCCAAGTGAATCGACCGATGTCAGGGAGGAACGGCTCCAACGGTATCTGGCGCGCGCGGGGCTGGGCTCCCGCAGGAGCTGCGAGGCGCTGATCGTGGAGGGGAGGGTTCGCGTCAATGGTCGGGTCGCGCTGAGGCTGGGGACAAAGGTCTCACCCGGACTCGATGAGGTGACGTGCGATGGCAAGAGGGTCGCTCCATCGGAGAGTCGTGTCTACCTCCTTTTGCACAAACCGGTGGGCATCCTCACCTCGCTGTCCGATCCTCGCGGGCGGCCCGTCATCTCCGACCTTCTCCCGAAGCGAGGGTTGCCCAGGCTCTTTCCGGTTGGACGTCTGGATTATCACACGGAGGGGCTCCTGCTTCTGACAAATGATGGGGCGCTCGCGCACGCCCTGATGCACCCCAGCTTCGAGGTCGAAAAGGAGTATCTTGCCAAGGTGCGGGGATGCCCCACGCCGGCCGACCTGACCAGATTAAAGGCGGGGGTGATCTCGGAGGGAGATCGGCTGCGGGCCGTTGATGCCGCGATCGTGACTCCCGGGGTCGGGTCCGCGTGGCTGAAGCTTGTCGTACGGGAGGGGCGGTATCACGAGATCCGACGGATGTGTGACGTGATCGGACACCCGGTCCTACAGTTGAAAAGGGTCCGCCTGGGCCCGATCGTCCTGGGCAATCTGGCGAAAGGGGCTTGGCGCCGACTCTCCCCGCGGGAGCTTGCCAGCCTCCGTCGTGTGGCGCGGCCAAAAAGTCCTTGATTGAGCTGCAGCGGCTTCGATATAGTACGGCCACCCTGTGAGTCCAGGAGAGGCTGATGAAGATTCCGAGATTGCGGAGCAAGATCGATCAGATCGATTCACAGATTCTCTCGCTGCTGAGCGAACGCGCCGAATTGGTCGTCGAGGTAGGGAAGGAAAAGGCGAAGGCGAAGATGGATCTCCACGTCCCACAGCGCGAGGAGGAGATCTTCACCCGTCTGATTCGGGAGCACAAGGGTCGCTTCCCGCGCCACGCCATCAGGCCCGTGTTCCGTGAGATCATCTCCGCGTGTCGCTCCCTGGAAGGTCCACTCACCTTGGCCTACCTCGGCCCGGAGGGAACGTTCACCCATCTGGCCTGCATGCGTCGGTTTGGGGTGTCCGCCCATGTCGTCCCGGTCCACACCATTGGAGACGTCTTCGCCGAGGTGGAGAAAGGGAATGTCGAGTACGGGGTGGTGCCGATCGAGAACTCCAGTGAAGGCGTGGTCAGCCACACCCTGGATATGTTCGTCGAATCAGACCTGAAGATCTGCGGCGAGATCCTCTTGGAGGTGTCACACAGTCTGCTGTCCAAATCGGGCGATCTGAGGAAGGTGAAAAAGGTCTACTCACACCCGCACGCATTCGCCCAGTCGCGGAAGTGGCTCGAGGTGAATCTCCCGCGCGTCCCGCTCTTTGAGGCGTCGAGCACTGCGGCCGCGGCTCAGTTGGCCGCCAAGAAACCAGCTTCGGCGGCCATCGCGAGCGAGCTGGCGGCTAGCCTCTACAACCTTAAAGTGATTTCTAGGAAAATCGAAGATACTCCTCACAATTTCACGAGGTTTTTGATTATAGGTCACAAGCCATCAGCGCCCACGAACCGCGACAAGACATCGCTGATGTTCTCGATCAAGGATCGCGTTGGGGCGCTGTATCGAATCCTTGAGCCGTTTGCGAAGTATCAGATCAACCTGACCAAGATCGAGTCGCGCCCATCCAAGACCAAAGCCTGGGAGTATATCTTCTACCTGGACATCGAGGGCAACGTCGCCGACGAACCGGTCAAGGCGGCACTATCCCTCCTCCAAGAGGAGTGCCTTTTCCTCAAGGTCCTCGGCTCGTACCCCAGGGGCAGCACGATCGGAGCATAGAAGGATTGGTAGCGCGATGGCAAAGTCGTTAGAGGAGCTGGCTTCCCCATTTCTCAAGAGGCTCATTCCTTATTCGCCGGGCAAGCCTGTGGAGGAGGTGGAGCGGGAACTGGGGATCACAGGGGCAATCAAGCTGGCCTCCAACGAGAACCCCTTGGGCCCGTCGCCGCTGGCGCTGTGCGCTCTGCGGGAGGCGCTTTCGGAAAGCCACCGGTACCCCGATGGCGGGGGCTACTACCTGAAGCGGGGGCTGGCCGACCGCCTCGGCGTGACACCGGATCATCTGATCCTGGGCAACGGCTGTAACGAGGTCCTGGACCTCATGGCCCGCTGCTTTCTCCTGCCGGGAGATGAGGTGGTCATCGCGGACCCGGCATTTGTGATCTACGGGATGCTGGCCCATCTC
>JACQEV010000289.1 GCA_016200385.1 Candidatus Methylomirabilota bacterium | reverse complement strand
TCAAAGAGGATCGCGCAGATCTCCCGGCAGATCGGCATCTCCACGGAAAATCGCTGCGAAAGAGTGACTGCGGCCC
This sequence comes from Candidatus Methylomirabilota bacterium, assembly GCA_016200385.1. GTDB lineage: Bacteria > Methylomirabilota > Methylomirabilia > Methylomirabilales > Methylomirabilaceae > Methylomirabilis. The sequence continues at coordinate 7,769 of JACQEV010000289.1, read as the reverse complement.
TCGCGGTGTTAACCCCTTCCTTGACAGTCTGGCTCCGCCCCAGCAGGTCGGGGAGCGAGGCCCCCTTGCCCAGTGCCAGCCCAAGTTGGCGGTTCCTCGAGAGATCCCCGGTGCAGGTCAGCACCAGGTCACCGAGCCCCGCCAGCCCGGCGAATGTCTCGGCACGCGCGCCCATCGCCACCCCGAGTCGGGCGATTTCTCGCAACCCTCTGGTGACCAGTGCGGCGAGCGCGTTGTGCCCGAGCCCAAGGCCGTCCACGACTCCCGCAGCGATCGCGATCACGTTCTTGATGGCCCCGCCCAACTCCACACCCAAGGGATCGCGCCCCGCGTACACCCGAAAGGCGGGCGTGTTCAACAGCCCCTGAGCCCGTTGTGCCGTGGCCTCCTCGCCCGACGCCGAGACCACCGCGGCGGGCAGGCCCCGGCAGACTTCTTTGGCGAAGCTCGGGCCTGAGAGAACCGCCAGCGCTTTCATCTGAGGGGTCGCCTGTCGCATCACCTGCGACATCGTCAGGCAACTGTCTTGCTCAAGCCCCTTCGTGGCACTGATGAGGGTGATGGATGGATCAATGAAGGGAAGCAGCTCCGAGAACACGGAGCGAAGAATATGAGAGGGCGTGACCAGCAGGAGAGCCGAGCGGCCGCGTGCGACCTGCGCAAGGGAGGTCGTCACCTCAAGAGTGTCTGGAAGCTCAACCCCAGGTAGATAGATCGCGTTCTCATGCTCCCTCGCCATGGTGTGGGCGAGCTCAGGTTCCCAGACCCAGAGCATGACCGAGTGTCCTTTCTCGGCCAGGAGCTTGGCAAGGGTGGTTCCCCATGCGCCCGCCCCGACGACACCAATTCGCTCCATCGGTGTGGACCTACTGATGCCCGCGTCGCCTTCGGAGCAACCACAACCAGGCGAGTCCGAAGAGCGACATCGCCATGAGGGCAAGGCTGACCACCTGGGCGGCCCGCAGCGGTCCCAGCATCAGGCTGTCGATCCGCAGCCCCTCGACGAAGAAGCGACCGAGCGAATAGAGCCCCAGGTAACAGAGGGAAAGGGCGCCCGGACTGTGCTGCAGCCGGCGACGCAAGAGGAAATAGAGAACGAGGAACACCCCAAGGTTCCACAGCGATTCGTAGAGGAAGGTTGGATGGAAAAACTCGAAGGCTGCTAAATGGGGCGGCCTGTGGTACGGCTCGATGTAGAGCTTCCACGGCAGGTTGGTCGGAGTCCCGAAGGCCTCCTGATTGAAGAAGTTTCCCCACCGACCGATCGCCTGTCCCAGCACGAGAGGGGGGGCCATGATATCGAGATACGTCAACATGGGGAGTTTCTTCCGAATGGTGTAGATGGCGGTGGCCAGCGCCCCGCCCAACAGACCGCCGTGAATGGCCAGGCCACCCTCCCAGACTGCGAAGATCTTGGACGGCCTCGGACCATAGTAGCCCCAATTGAACAGGACGTAGTAGAGACGGGCTCCCACCAGAGCCGACATCACGCCCAGCACGATGACGTTGAGGAGCTGATCGGGGTCTTCCCTGCGGCGGATCGCTTCGCGGTGAGCCAGTGAGGTCCCCAAGAGGACAGCGGTGGCGATGAGGAGGCCGTACCAGCGGATGGAGAGTGGGCCGATCTGCAGCGCGATCGGGCCTGGCGATGCGAACATGCAGACCTCGGTATGGGTCAACGATTATTCAACAGGTTAACGTTGTCGCTCACTTTAGCCAAAAAGCGAGTGAAGTCAAGGCAAATCTAGCCGCATAATCACCTGGAAGCTCGCCAGAGACGGGTCTCAGGATAGAAGCCTTTCCACGCAAACCAGAAGGCCCTCGTGGCTGGAAGCTGCCGCAGTCGGCTGCCGGCGAGCTTGCCCTTAATCGCCATGCCGGTCAGAACCTGCCACGTGGAGCCGGTCTGCAGGTCTTCCATCAACAGGTCACCGCCTGTGGCGCGCATTGTCGAAAACTCCAGGGCCCGCTCTCCGAGAGTCCTTGAGAAAGCCACCGCGGTCGCCTCCTTCGCCGAGAAGACCACAAGGACCGGTTCGGCGCTCACCTCATCCTGCACGAGGGGCTGGCGGCTCAGATCACGATAGGGATAGGCGACTCGCGTTCCTCCCAGGCTGAGTCCCAGGACGAACTCCTTCCCCGGCAGAACGTTGTCCGGATTCCTGGTCCCGAAGATCCCCAGCCGTTCCGGATCGTCGAAGTAACCTTGATAGGCATTGTGCGTCCCCTCGACCCCGAACGCGGTCTCCTTCGAGAGCACGACCGTCTCGGGATGGAGTCGCTTCCACCGTTCCCAGGTGGTGTGGGAGGCCGGATAGGGTGTTAGGGCTTGCCCTTTTAGTGGCCCCTGGATGGCGCTTCCCGTCAGATGGCTCCAGAAGCTGCCCGTCTCACGATCGTACATCACTAGGGCGTCCTTCCAGAGGCGGCCGCTGACGCCGAGGGTAATCGGCTTGCGCTGATGTGTCGGCCGGACATACACGATGCCCGTGAAGCAGAGAGGTCACCAGGTCACGGCAACAGGCAACGTCCCGATCCGGTCGTTCACGATCTCGTGGTGATTAAGTTGCCAAAGTGAGTACGCCTTGGCTTCGTGGCCGTTGGACACTCCCAGGACCGGCTCCTCCGGCTTCATCACCCGATCCCCCTCCGTCGCCGAGACAAACTTGGGATTGTCAATGGCGGGGATCGCATCTTTCGGCAAGACGGTGATAATGGGTGAGTCACTCACGATGTCGGTGATATCGCTTGCGCGTCCTCCCGGGGCGGAGCCCACACCCAAAGCCCAGGCGAGCCACACGACCAGGGCCCCAACGATCCGGTTCCGCCGTCCTCTCACGAGATCATCCTCCCCGGATAATGATGACACGATAGAGTAAGGCCGCTGCTCCTGCCAGGAGCAAGATGAGCGTCGAGGGTCAGATACGGAGCTTCCGCTTGTCCATGTTCAGTCGTCCTCCATTCGTCCAAAGGTTGCACCCCGCCTCACAGACGCACCGAAAGCCGAACAGGATGTGTCGAGCCTCTTTGACCCGGCCATGGCGGGCTGCCGCACGGCAGATTCCCGGCTGATCGTCCCAGGAGCCTCCCCCCTTCATCACGGCTCTGCCGTCGGGAAACTCAGAGATCGTCCACTCAAAAACGTTCCCGGCCATGTCGAAGCAGCCGTACGGACTCGCCCCTTGCGGGTAACCCCCGACCTCGGTGGTTCCGCCGACGCGATTCTCTGCATTGGCCAGCTCCGACCGCCATCGACTCCCCCACGGGAAGTAACGGCCGTCGGTCCCTCTGGCCGCCTTCTCCCATTCCGCTTCGGTTGGCAGGCGATACCGCCGACCTTCACGCTCGCCCCGCCAGCGCGCAAAGGCAAGCGCATCTGCGAGGCTGACGAGAACGACCGGATGCTTGCCTCGCCCAGAGGGGTAGCTTCGATCATGCCAAAGGTATCTCGTCACCTCATTATAGGGATGGACCAGATACCCCTGGTGCTGGTATTCCTCATCAGTAATAAAGGGAACCCGCTGCCCGGTTTGCTGGATGAACTGTTGATAGTCATCGTTGGTCACGAGATATCGATCGATGGCGTAAGTCCCGAGCGTCACTCGCCGGCGCGGTAGCTCGGCGTCGAACCATCGGTTTCGCCTTGCGGCCTCACCGCCAATCCGATAGGCATACGCCCGTTCCTTAGCATCACTTCCCATCCAGAAAGGACCGGCTGGGACCACGGCCACCCGCTTGTCCCCCCTACACTCAGTGGCACCAGCCCCATCACCGACTGGGGAGAGCGCGAGGGCCACAAAGCCTTGAAGGAAGCGGCGTCGGGTCATGCCTCGTTGGGCCTACGTGAGGAGGTCCAGCAGCTTCGCCCAGCGAGAGCCTCCCCACCCCTCCTCCTGAGCTGTCATCTGTTTCTCTTTAGCCTTAGATCCAGGATCGAAGCTACGGGATTCTCTGACGGTTCAGGGGCCCGCCCACGACTAGGACCTTCTCGGCCGGTCCCATTTCGGTGGGCCCTGCACCCACGAATCTTTTCGACGCCTACCGGCATCTAATAAGACGAAAGAGGCGAGAAACCTCGCGGGTGACCAATCGTAGTACAGTGCTTGTTGTCGTGCAAGAGTCTTGAATGAACCACAGCACCACGAGAGCCTATGTGCGTCCGAGTGGGTAAAACCACCGGAGCCGTGTGAAGGAGGAGGGTGATGCACATCTACTGGTGGGTCATGACCGGACTGCTCCTGTTTCCCTGGACTCTGGTACTCGCGCCAGCCCTCGCCATGACTTATCGACGGCTTTCGTCCGGGGCGCAGCGGCACCACGGGCTCAAACACCGGGTGTGGATATTCCTCGCACTCTTCATTCTTCTGGCCGGCGCAACCTTGGCGTTCGCTGCGGAGCCGGGTGTGACCCCCCTGGAAAGGCTGCGTGACGGTGCGGGCGACCTGGCAACAGGATGGAGCAAATTGTTCAGCGCCATCGCCGTGGAAACCATCGAACGGGGTCCAGTAGAGGGGTTGCTCGGCGGAACCATCAAAGGATCGCATCAGGCTCTCAGCCAGACAACACGAGGCGCCTACGAGGCGGCCACATTCTTCCTCCCCGTTCCCCGTCCGCAGCCAACGCCGAGCGAGCCCGGCAACCTCCTTGAAGTCCGCTTCTAGTACCGTTCCAACTATGTATGGCGACTTTGCCGTACCGCACGGTCGCGACCATTGCCATAAGGGGCGCCGCTCACATTCGGCGCATCGAGTTGGAACGGCACTAGCCCTCCTCGCAGACCCATTGTTTTTCACCTTCATCGCGGCGCCACGACTCTCGCCATGCAGAACCTGCCGGCCTCTCAGGGGAGCCACCTTTTTTCTCTTGTCTTTCTCCTTTTCAATGATTAGCATTTATTGCTGATCCGTATAGCTGGACCATCTTGCAAACTGTGAGGCGTCAGAACCTTACCTTTCTCTCCTTTGATTTTCTGTTATTGCAGACTACACCTCATCTGCGAGGATGTAATGTCCCACTATTGACAACCGCACTCAATCAACCGATTCAATTTGAGGAGATGTATGCGACGTATTCTGATGACCTGGTGTGTGCCCGCTCTGCTCGTTGCCGCTGCCTTTCCGGCATGGGGGCAGGGGCTTCAGCCGTTGCCGCCGATCGAGCCAGCGAAAGCGGAGCAGGTGAATCTGGGGAAGTACCTGTTCTTCGATCCTCGGCTCTCGGGTGACGGGGGCGTCTCGTGCGATAGCTGCCATGATCCAGCCACCGGGTGGGGCGACGGCAAGGCGCTCTCAGCAGGCTATCCCGGCACCGAATACTTCCGGAATGCCCAGACGCTCCTGAACGCGGCCTACTATAAGCGGAACTACTGGGACGGGCGGATGTCGGGCTCCGACCTGCCCACGCTCGTCCGCGACCACCTCACGGAGGCGCACTTCATGCAAGCCGACGGCCGGCTTCTCGCCGAACGGCTCAAGCAGGTTCCCGAATATGTGCAGATGTTCCAGGCGGCGTTCGGAGGAGAGCCGACCTTCGGCCGGATACTTAACGCGGTGGCCGCCTTCCTGAAGACGATCATGTCGCGCAATGCACCGATCGACCGCTACCTGAAGGGTGACACGGCGGCGCTCTCAGGCGAGGCGAGGGAAGGTCTCGCGCTCTTTCAGGGGAAGGCAGGGTGCATCCAGTGCCACAATGGGGCGCTCCTCTCCGACCAGAAGTTCCACGTGCTGGGCGTCCCCGAAAACCGAGACCTCTTCGACAATCCCTTCCGCCACATCAGCTTCCGGCGCTTCTTCCGGACACTTGGAGCGCAAAATGCCGGGAACTACCGGGAGGACCCCGGGCTCTATGGCGTGACGAAGGAGAAGAGCGACTGGGGCAAGTTCAGGACACCCAGCCTGCGCGAGGTGAGCCGGACCGCGCCCTATATGCACAACGGAAGCCTTGCCACCCTCGAGGACGTGGTGGCCTTCTACGACCGAGGAGGAGGTCAACACCCGAACAAGAGCCCGCTGCTGAAGCCGCTCGGGCTCTCGACGGCCGAGAAGCTGGCCTTGGTGGAATTCTTGAAGAGCCTTGCCGGCGACCCGCTGGTGATCGAGCGGCCAGAGCTACCCGACTACCAGCCCCGAAAGCTCGGCCAGAACTAAGGAGATGAGTCATGCGAACCACCCGATTCTCTGCTCTCGCCGTGGGCTTGCTTATCCTCGGAAGCGGGCTCTTGGCGAGTAGAGCCCTAGGACAGGCCCAGCGGTTCCCGCCGCTCGGCCCACTGTCGCCCGTGCCCGTCCCGCCAGATAACCCCATGTCCGCCGCCAAGGTCGAGCTGGGAACACTCCTCTTCTTTGACACGCGGCTGTCAGGGGACGCCTCGACATCGTGCGCGAGCTGCCATGACCCTAAGCAGGGCTGGGGGGACGGCGGGAAGCTCTCACGTGGGTATCCCGGCACGGAGCACTGGCGCAACTCCCAGACCGTTCTGAACGCCGCCTACTACTCGAAGCTCTTCTGGGCAGGCGAGGTGACGAGCCTGGAGTCACAGGCGGACGCTGCGGCTACGGGGAACGTAGCGGGCAACGGCGATCCTATGATGATGGAGGAACGACTGCGCCAGATCCCCGAGTACGTGAGGCGATTTAAGGAGGTCTTCGGGGTTGATCGGCCCACGATCAGCATGGCGTGGATGGCAATCGCCGCCTTCGAGCGAACGCTGGTGTCGAAGCCCGAGAACGTTCCCTTCGACCGCTATATCATGGGCAACCAGTCGGCCCTCTCCCCACAGGCCAAGCGTGGCCTCGCGCTCTTCGAGGGCAAGGCGCTGTGCATCCAATGCCACAGCGGGCCGCTCCTCTCAGACGAAAGTTACCACAATCTCGCTGTTCCCCGAAACCCCGAGTTTGAAGACAACCCCCTGCGCCAGATCACGCTCCGTTTCCAACACGTGACTCGCGGCGTCCCTGAGACGCTCTATCGGAACGCCGACCAAGACCTCGGGCTTTACTACACCACCAAACAGGAAATCGACAAGGGGAAGTTTCGGACCCCGAGCCTCCGTGAACTGAAGTACACGGCCCCCTATATGCACAACGGGGTCTTCGGAACGCTGGAAGAAGTCATCGACTTCTACAACCGCGGGGGGGGAGACGACCCGAACAAGAGCCCGCTCATGAGGCCGCTGGGACTCTCCGACCAGGAGAAGAAAGACCTCCTTGCGTTCCTCGTCTCGCTCTCCAGCGACCAACCGCTGATCGTCGAGCCGCCGGATCTTCCGGACTATGTCGCCATGAAATGAACCAGGAGGGCAGATCATGACTGAACCACACGGCGAACGTTTCTGTCTTTCCCGACGGGCTTTCCTTCTCTCTGGAGGGAGCGCAGTCACCATCATAGCTCTTGGCGGGCTCTCGGAGACCTTTGGTCAGGGGGCAGCGCTGAAGGCCGCCTCCTACCCGCGCACGATAATCGGGCGAATCAGCCAGCTCAAGGTGGACCAGCCCGTCACCTTCCAGTATCCCTGGAAGGATTTCAACTCCACCAACATGCTGGTCAAGCTCGGCGCGCCGGCAGGCGGCGGGGTGGGCCCAGACCAGGACATCGTGGCCTTCTCCACCCTCTGCACTCACATGGGCGGCCCCTTGGGCGGCCAGTACCGCGGGCAATACAAAGTCCTCGGCCCTTGCCCGTTCCATCTGTCCACGTTCGATCTCACCAGGCACGGGATGGTAGTGGCCGGGCAGGCGACGGAGAGCCTGCCACAAATCGTCCTCGAG
>JACQEV010000274.1 GCA_016200385.1 Candidatus Methylomirabilota bacterium | reverse complement strand
CTATACCTGTATTGGCAGCACGTTATGCGGCCACAGTTGATCCCTGTGCTATTGGCCGGATTCATCACCCAGTTCTTCAGAAAAATACTCGTGGGATACGTGGGTGATCTTGCAGTGTACGTGAATGCCGACGCCAAGGCAGCCTCGTACGAGGCGCGATCAAAGATCCTCAAAGAGGTCCGGGAAGCGACCCTTCGCCTTCTCCGGTCTCCCGAACGGTATGAGCGAGTGGTGTTGGCAGGTCACTCGCTGGGGAGCGTCATTGCCTACGATCTCTTGAATCGGCTCCTGGACGAGGTGCGGGCCCCCTGCGCCACTGGTCCACAGGGCGCCGTGTCGGGTAAGTTGAACGCGGAGGATCTCCAACGTCTCAGGGGCCTCGCGACCTTTGGCTCTCCCCTGGACAAGATCTACTACTTTTTCAGGACTGAGGTGCCTGCCCAGCAGGCCATTCGTGCCCAGATTCTCTCATTCATGCACGGCTTCCGCCGCGCTCCGTCTGGGCGAGCCTACGGGGCCTATGAGTTCCCCCGGTATACTATCCCCGACCCCTCTCCTGACTTCAAATGGATCAATATCTGGGCTGCTGCTGACCCGGTGAGCGGCCACCTTGATTTCTATGACGTTGCTAGACCAGGAGTTCCCTGTCCCGGCGCCAACCAGTTCGAGCGCCCCTATCCCTGGTATCGCTGGGGCTATGCTCACGTCATGTACTGGTCGGACCGGGAGTTCTATACCCTTATCGCCGAGAACCTTCTGTAAACGGTATGGGCTTGCAATCCAAGCCAGTTGGTCAGGGCCCGATTCCATGCACATGAGCGCGGCCCAGTAGGGACTGAGTGAGGGGCAATAGGGGACACGCTCCTTTACAGGTAGGGCCGCCTCAGATATAGTCGGGGCATGGCTGCGGAATCTGATCACTGCCTCGCTGAAATCGCCCTGCCGGTTCCACTCCTGAAGGTGCTGACCTACACCATCCCATCCCCCATGCTGGAACAGGTCGAGGTTGGTAAGCGAGCCCTTGTCCCGCTCGGACAACGCTTGGTGACCGGATATATCGTCGGCCTCTCCACGTCCGAAGGGGCTGACCTTCCGGGCCTTAAGCCGATCGACACGATCCTGGACGCGGAGCCGCTGCTCGACGCGCACATGCTGGAGCTGACGCGCTGGGCGGCCGACTACTATCTGTGCTCCTGGGGCCTCGTCATCCGGGCGTCGCTCCCGCCCGGGATCGATCGTTCCACGGCGCGGTTCATCGAACTCGTGGGATCGCCGGAGCTGCTCGCCGAGGAGACTACACAGCTGCCACCAGCGCAGCAGCAAATCCTCTGTGTCCTTCAGGCAAGGCGACGTGTCCCCCTTTCATCCCTCCGGCGAAGGTGGCCCGGCCGGGAAGTCGAGCGGTTTGTACGTCATCTCGTCAGCAGGAACTTCGCCAGGTTGGACTACGAAGAGCGTCTCCCTTCGGTCCGGCCGGCCCATCGGTTCATGCTCCATCTGGCGGTTGACCGGGGCGTGGTCGAGAGAGCGCTCGACGGTCTACGAAGGCGGGCGCCGCGACAATTCTCGCTCCTGGAGCGCCTGCTGCTGGGCCCAGGGGCAATACCCGCTCAAGAGGCGATCGTCGTGGCGGGCGCGTCCGGGGTCCGGGGACTTATCACAAAGGGCCTTATCCGTCAAGAGGAAGAAGAGGTCGAGCGAAGCCCATGGGAGGGCACTGCCGCTGCATCGAGTGCGCCGCCCGAGTTGAACTCCGCTCAACAGGCTGCGGTGCATGGGCTTCTTGGGGGAGTCGCGTCCCGCGCCTTCTTCCCCTCCCTCCTGTTCGGTACCACTGGGAGCGGGAAGACCGAGGTCTACCTTCGCGTGATCGAGGAGGTCGTCCGACAGGGAAGGCAGGCGCTGGTGCTGGTTCCGGAGATCGGCCTGACCCCTCTGGCCGCCGATCGATTTCGCGCCCGCTTCGCGGACCGCGTCGCGCTGCTGCACAGCGGCCTCTCGCCGGGGGAACGGCTGGATCAATGGCGCCGGATACGCAGGGGACTGGCCGAGATCGTTGTGGGGGCACGGTCCGCGGTCTTCGCTCCGCTCCCCCGCCTCGGGTTCATCGTTGTGGACGAGGAACACGACTCCTCCTACAAGCAGGATAGTGACCCCCGATATCACGCGAGGGACCTGGCTCTGGCCAGAGGAAAGATGTTACAGATTCCGGTCCTCCTTGGCTCCGCGACCCCGAGCTACGAAAGTTTCCATCGCGCCCAGGGGGGGGCCTATCGGCTCTTGCTGCTCCCGGAGCGGGTCGAGGCGCGGCCCCATCCCTCTATGACGCTCGTCGACATGCGGCAGGAAAAAGAGCGGGGCGAGCCGGCACCACGGATCTTTTCCCGCCCACTGGCCGACGCAGTCAAGCAGACGCTGGCCAAGGGGGAGCAGGTTCTTCTTTTTCTGAATCGGAGGGGCTACGGAAGAGTGCTGCTCTGCCGCGAGTGCGGCTTCGCGCTCCGATGCCCGCGCTGCAGCGTCTCGCTGATCTTCCACTCGCCGGACGCCAGGATGCGCTGCCACTACTGCAACCACCGAGAACGGCCTCCTACGCGCTGCCCCAAGTGCCGCGGAATTGCCCTGGGATTGCTGGGATATGGGACACAACAGGTCGAGGAGGCCGCAAAAGCTTTGGTCCCGATGGCGGCCCTGACAAGGATGGATCGTGGTGTCACGATCCATCCTTG
>JACQEV010000278.1 GCA_016200385.1 Candidatus Methylomirabilota bacterium | reverse complement strand
CCACAAGCAGGCCAACGGGCCCGCAGCCGATGACGCCAACCACATCCCCTACGCGAACCTTCGCGCGATGCACCGCGAAGTACGCTGTCGCCAAAATGTCGCCGATGAAGACCGCCCGTTCATCGTTGATGTCGGCAGGCACCTTATGCAGGGTGAAATCAGCGTGCGGCACGCGCGCGTACTCGGCCTGCGTGCCAGGCAGGTCACCGAGCCGTCGGCCGAAGCCGAAGAGCGCTCCATGCTGGCATTGGGAGAACAAGCCTCGACGGCAGAACCAACAATGCCCGCAGGCCGTGTGAAACGACCCGACCACCCGGTCACCGGGCCGGAGGTCGCGCACACTCTTCCCGACCTCTTCCACAACACCCGCATATTCATGACCGACAACTATGCCCGGCTCCACGCCTTCCATGCGACCCCGATACAGGTGCAGATCGGATCCGCAAATCGCGCTCATCGTCACCCGAACGACGGCGTCGCCCGGCTCCTTGATCGATGGCTCGGAGATCGAATCAACGCGGATCTGTCCGGGCCCCTGGAAGGTGACGGCTTTCATGCTCCTGGATCTCCTAATATGGAGAAGCCGCAGTCGCTCTCTTGATGCCTTCGAGGGGCCTCCACCGGGAAGGCGCCCGACCGGGGCAAAATGCTTTAGAGGGCAATATTATACCGCTTAATTTTGTTGTTCAGCGTCTTGAGGTCGATGCCGAGGAGGCGCGCCGCCTGCATTTTCCGGCCTCGGGTTTCGCCGAGCACCCGTATGAGGTGCAGCCGCTCCATCTCTGCCAGGGAGGTGGCGCCGCCCGCGGGGCCGCCGGAGTCCCGGAGGTTGGGTGGCAGGTCATCCGGTCTAATGATATCCCCCTGGGTGAGGATCATGAGACGCTCGATGGTGTTCGCCAACTCACGGACATTGCCTGGCCAGCGGTAGTCCATGAGCGCTTGCAGGGCCTCCGGGGAGGCGGTCTTGGCCTTCTGGCCGGTCACGCGGAATTGCCTCAGGAAGTGCTCGATCAGGAGCGGGATGTCCTCCTTCCTCTCACGCAAGGAGGGAAGCGTCAGGTTGACGACGTTCACACGATAGTAGAGGTCTTCGCGGAATCGGCCCGCCCGGACCTCTTGGGCCAGGTCTTTGTTCGTTGCCGCCATGATGCGGACATCCACGCGATGTACGCGGGTACCCCCGACCAGGCGCATCTCCCTGGTGTCCAGGACCTGGAGGAGCTTGGCCTGCATGGCAGGGCTCATCTCCCCCACCTCGTCCAGGAGCAGGGCCCCGCCCTCGGCGACTTCAAAGAGGCCCTGCTTGGCGCTGATGGCTCCCGTGAAGGAGCCCTTCTCGTGGCCGAACTTTCCGGTCCCGCTTTCCCCCTGGATCAGGACGTTGGCATCGCTCGGCGCGATCCGTTGCACGGTCGCCAGGAGGGCAGTGATGGCTGGCCCCTGACCGACAATGAGGGGAGCAGGCTCCCGCTGGGAGACCATGCGCCGCAGTGCCGTATTTTCCTGCTGAAGGCGTTTCCTCTCTGCCGCGCGCCGGAGCACCTCTTCCACTTAAGAGAGCTTGAAGGGCTTCGTGAGGTAATCGAACGCCCCAAGCTTCATCGCGGCGATCGCACTATCGACATCCGGGTGGCCGGTCAAGACGACCACCTCGGCGGACGTGCCCGAATCGCGGACCCGACGGAGCGCCTCCATCCCGCCGATCCCTGGCATCTTGAGGTCGAGCAGGATGACGTCGAACTCCCGGGCCCGCAATTGCTCCAGCGCCTCCTCCCCGCTCTCCGAGCAGGTGACGACAAAGCCCGCCCGTGGTAGCTCCTTCTCCATGAGAAATCGGGTGGGTCGCTCGTCGTCAACAACGAGCACCTTGACCTCACCGATCCGTTCACCCGCGTGACGCACATCCATCCCCGCTAGTGCTTTTCCAAGGATGCCGCTCCCCGTTCGGCGAGCGGAAGGCTGACGGTGACGACCGTCCCCTTCCCGAGACCCTCACTCTGCACCTCGATGATGCCCCTATGCTGCTCTATGATACTCTGGCAAATGGCAAGGCCGAGGCCCGTTCCCTTCCCCACCTCCTTCGTGGTGAAAAAGGGATCGAACACCCTTGCAAGGTTCTCCTCCGAGATCCCGGTTCCGGTGTCCGACACGGCCGCGTCGAGCCACTCTTGCCCTGGCGCCCGCCCGCTGTCGTCCCGCCGACGCTTTGCGCCAATGCGGACCTCCCCACCGTCCTCCATGGCATCGAGCGCATTGGTCAGGAGGTTGAGAAATACCTGCTGAAGCATCTGGGCATCCGCCCAGACCAGACTCCCCTCAGGAAACGGGGTCACGACGATCTGCTGATTCGCAAGGCTGGCCTGCCGCTCCACGAACGACACCGCGCTCCGTACGACGGCATAGATATCCACCAAGCCGAAGGAGGGCTCACGTTGGCGGGCGAAATCGAGCAACCGCCGGACGATGGCTGCCGCGCGGCTCACTTCCTCCTGGATCAGAGTGACATACTCTTGAAACTCACCAAGGGCCGAGGGGCTCCCGATCTCCTTTGCCATGGCCCGCCGCTGGAGGGCCTCGGCGAAACCGGCCACGGAAGAGAGGGGGTTGTTCAGTTCGTGGGCCAGGCCTGCGGCCAATCGGCCGAGGGAAGCCAGTTTCTCCTGCCGGACCAGCAACTGCTGCGACTGCTTCAGCTCATCGTAGGAGCGGCGCAATTCCTCATACAAGCTGGCGTTCTCGAG
>JACQEV010000272.1 GCA_016200385.1 Candidatus Methylomirabilota bacterium | reverse complement strand
GAGCGTTGAAGGCCTTGTGGATTCCCTGGACCCGGAGGATCTCCAACCGCTCCATCTCTGGCTTGACCATGGTACTCCTCTAGAGCAGGAAAAAGAGCTGGGTCAGCAGATAATCGGCCACCAAGACGGCGATCCCGATGACCACGACCGTCCCGGTGGTGGCGTGTCCTAGCTCGGTGCTCCCCCCTTCAAAGGTCAGGCCCTGGTAGCAACCGGCCAAGGCCACCAGGAAGCCGAAGACCACCGATTTCCCGATGCCACTCAAGTAGTCCTGAAAGGTGGTGAAGTCGAAGATGGTGTTCCAGTAGAGGACGTAGTCGAGCCGGAACTGAAACACGGCGACCAGGAGACCTCCAATGATCCCCACGACATTCGCAATGATGGTGAGCAGCGGGAAAACCACGAGGCCAGCCAGGAGTCGGGGGACCACCAGGAACTTGACGTAGTTTGCGCCGATGGCCCGGAGCGCATCGACCTGCTCCGTGACCATCATGGCCCCAAGCTCGGCCGTGATCCCTGCGCCGACCTTCCCCCCGACAAGGAGCGCCGTCATGACCGGCGCCGCCTCCCGGACCATGGACCGAGCCACCGTGGGGCCGATGTACAGGATCGCGCCGAAACGTTCCAGCTCATGTGCTCCCTGCAGGGCCACTACCATCCCGGCAAAGAGGCCGGCGATCACGGTGAGAACGAGAGACAGCGCCCCCATTGCATGGATCTGAGCCACGAGGAGGCTCAACCGGTAGGGGGGAAGCAGCGCTTCCCGCAACGCCTGCCAGGCCAAGAGGGCGCTGCCACCGAGATATCCAAAGAATCTCCTCATCGCTTCTCTTCCTGCACGAGTCGAAACTGTCGGACCAGGGACTCAAATTCCCTATTCGCCTCTGCATACGCCTCTGGAGACGCGAACAGGACCAGGTCGTAGACACAGCCGGGTCCCTTCAGGGTATATCCGTGGAGGAGGAGTTTCTGGCCGCCCAACTCGCCCTTCAGAACCATTTCAACCGCCTCCCCCTGATTATCCGTGCGACGGTCATGCCGCAAGATCTCCCTCTCCTTGATGCCGAAAAAGAGGTGTCGCGCCGCGATCTCCAGGGGCCGGTGTAACAGGGTCTGGTCACAAGTGGCATGAACCAACATCCCCGCGTAGCGGCTCCGATGACGCAATAGCAGATCCGGCTCAGAACCTATCTCGCGGTCCCACACTTCCGATGGAAGCTGGACGGCAAAACCCTTGGTCTCATTGACGTACGTCCCGCCCCCGACCCGACCGGCCGCACACGACGTCAACAAGATCGCGACGGCCGGAAGGCAGAACCAGAAAGGTCTCGAGTAGCTTCGCAAAGGCGATCCTCTTTCCTCACGCCCAGGAATCATGACCTGAAAACGAGGCTGAAGGGGTCGCGCACTCTACCTCACCATGTACCCGTGGGCTGTCATGCACGCGGCGTAGGCCCTGTCGTTTGCCTCCTTGTTCTTCGAGTAGGCAACGCCCCCGCCGACAGCCGCACCACCGATGCCCCCCGTCGCCGCCCCGATGGCTGCGCCTCTGCCGGCATTGCCCGTCGCCGCCCCGATGGCTGCGCCGGCCGCGGCACCACCGAGCGCTCCAATCACGGCCCCCAGTCCTGCGCCCTTGGCGGTCTCCGTGCTAGGGTCAAGCCCGGACTGCTGGTGCGCCCACACCTGGCACTCGTTCTGATCGCGGCTGAACTGCTCTGATGTTTGTCCGCGCTGAGGATAGGCAAATACGCCAGGCTGTGTCGTCGCACAGCCAGTAACCCCCAATGCGATCACAACCAACCAAATACCCACGCGTTTCATCTGTTCTCTCCTCCTCTCTCGGCGCATCGCCGAGTGATATGGGTGGTGTGGCGGACCCACAGCTTTCCCTCCTCAGCAGCTCGAATCTGCTGAGGCGTCTTGGCATCGTGGAGATCCCCGACGCGCTGAAGAGCGGGGCTCTGCTTGAACCGTGGCAAGAGGCTGGGTCCACCACATTCATTTCCCAAGGACACAAGAGACGCGTTCCAGAATTTATGGTCTCGTTCAGTCACGTGCATACGCCTTTGTGTCCTCATTGTTTAGCCTCAGACGAGCTGAAGCGATAAATTCGCTCGTTCAATATGGATAGTAACCACCGTTAGGTGCATAGCTCACGCAACGGCCGTACGCGTCATAGGCATAGCAAGCGCCATAGGATGGGTATGAGTAGGCGGGGTAACCGTAGTATGGGTAACCATACGGCTGTGAGTAGTAGGATGGATAGCCATAGTAGCCGAACCCGCCATGGAAGCCGTGATGGCCGAATCCCCCGTGGAAGCTGTGGCCACCGAACCCACCATGCCAGCCGCCATGAAAGCCTCCATGCGCTCCGCCGTGACCGCCGTGAAACCCTCCGTGCGCTCCGCCGCCGAACCCACCATGCCCTCCACCATGGGACCCCCGTGCATCTGCCACCCCAACGTGGAACCAGACCATGACGCTAAGAGCGAGTAGTATCGCCACCGTCAAGCGGATTGACCTTCTCTGCCATTTCCTTCGCATGTTCATTGCCTCTGTCTCCTAAGATCCATCGAAACCCGCCTCCCGCCCTCTAACGCCGCTCCACCACCATAGCCACAGCCTCTCCTCCGCCCAGGCAGATCGCCGCTAAGCCCCGCTTCGCTCCCTGATCCTGCATGGCATAGAGCAGGGTGGTCAGGATGCGGGCTCCGCTCGCGCCGATGGGATGGCCCAAGGCGACCGCGCCGCCGTGTATGTTGACCCGTTCCCTGTCCAGGCCGAGGCGCTGGATCGCTGCCAGGGCGACCACCGCAAATGCCTCGTTGATCTCGAAGAGGTCGATGTCATTGAGATCAAGGCCGGTCTTCTTCATGACCTTCCGGATCGCCTCGGCCGGAGCGACGGTGAACCACTCGGGCGCCAGGGCCGCCGTCGCATAGCCCACGATCCTGGCCATCGGCGTCAGGTCCAGCGCCTCAGCGCGCTCAACCGACATCACGGTCAGAGCGGCGGCCCCATCATTGACTGAAGGAGCGTTGCCCGGAGTGATCGTTCCGTTGGGCTTAAACGCTGGCGGAAGCCTCTTCAGCCTTTCACGGTCGAACCTCTTGGGACCACCATCCTCCTTGAACAAGGCCATTTCCCCATTGTTGCTGTTGACCGCCACCGGAACGACCTCAGCGTTAAACTTTCCCTCTCTTTGGGCCTTCAGGGCCCGTTGGTAGCTTTGGATCGCATATTCATCCTGGGCATCGCGGCTGATCTGGTATCCCGCGGCGCACAGCTCGCCGCACATCCCCATGTGGAAGTCATGGTAAGGGTCCCAGAGGCCATCGTGGATCATGGCGTCGATGAACGTGCCATGCCCCATCCGATACCCGTCTCTGGCTCCAGTCACGAGATACGGGGCCCTGCTCATGCTCTCCATTCCTCCGGCCACAATCACCTCGGCGTCGCCAAGCGCGATGGCCCGGGCAGCCAGCACGACCGCCATGAGCCCGGAACCGCAGACCTTATTGATCGTCAAAGCCCCGATAGAGGCAGGAAGGCCTGCTCCTAGCGCGGCCTGGCGCGCCGGGGCCTGGCCTAACCCTGCGGAGATGACGTTTCCCATGATCACCTCGTCCACCTGCCCCGGCTCCAGGCCGGCCCTTCTGACGGCCTCAGCGACGACGAGGCTTCCCAGCTTCGTCGCCGGAATACTCTTAAGGCCACCGTTGAAGCTGCCGATAGGGGTACTGGCCGCGCTCATGATGACGACGTCCCTCATCGCTTTTCCTCTTATCTTATCGTGTTCCGAGATCTCGATCAGGATCCACTTGATTGCAAGTGCCCCGGCCCGCGGGGCCAGAAACGCCTCAACCGGCGCCGCTTTTCCGGGCGATCCAGTAGAGAACCCCGATCGTGGCTAATAAAACTGGTAGGGCCAATAGGATTTCCATCGTCGCCCCTGCTAGAAGTGATAGAGAGCGGGTCGCTGAACGACGAAGCTGTGGCCAGCAACGCCCATCACCAAGGCCTTGGCCGCCTCTTTCGCGTCCGGGTCCGTTAAGTTCTTGTCATGAGCAACCTTTACGTGCCCACTTTCGTCGAGCCAGGCGATCTCCAGGAGGTTTCCTGCGAGATCATACAGCTCCACGTAATTGGCCTCCTCCAGCCGCTTACTTTCGTCGGTCCCGTAGAGGGCAACAATCAGCCCGCCTTTGCCGTTTGGCGTTTCAATTTTGACGACCACCATTTTGAGAAGAGCCAGTTCTTCCCTAGCCGGCACGACGTGAGGGACCGTCACCTGTTCCCCCTTGAGGTTGGTCAGGGTCCTCGTCTCCTCTGCGCGGCTTGGCGTTGCGGCGAGGAGGAGTCCGAATAGGAGCGCTGCTGTCGCAATCCTGCTCATCTGCCCATTCATCTTGCTTTTCATCTTCCTTCCCTCCATCCGGCTCATCATGAGCCTCACAGCTTTCACCCTATTGTAGAGATGCCGCAAGGGACAGGAAGGATTCGCACCTTCGCTCTTGCGAAGAGCGCTGCATTGAGACCGGCGGATGTGGCGCGGTGGGGATAAGAGGTTTCTGGTGAGTGACGACGAGCTGTTGGGTTTACAGGGGCGCGAGCGGTCTCCGTTCCGCGGGGACCAATTCAACCAGGCGGCGGTTCTCCTTGTGTCGCGCGAAGATCACCTCGTCCTCGTCCAGGGTGGCTGGCCCGAGGTGTCCCTTGGAGTGATGAAAGGAAGAAACGAGGATGCGGAAGGAAATGTCTCACCGTATAGAGGCGTGTGGGGCGGGTAGGGTTCGCCTCTGGAGACTTTTACGCCAATGTTCAGGGCTTAAAGGTGCATTTGCACAGGTCCCGAATGAGCCGGACGAGACCCCGGATTTCCTCTCCTGTCAAGGTATTGCCCCACGGGGGCATGAGGGGCGACAGCTCGTTCCTGGCTCCCCCCTTCGCGATGATCTCTCCGACACGATCATCAGTCAGCCTGCCAAGTCCCTCAGCGTTGGTCAAGTCTTTTGGAGTTGCGCCGAGGTCCTTCGTCGCATTCACGCCATCCCCCCTGCCCTCGGGGCCGTGGCACTGGACGCAATAGCGCTGGAAGTTCTCCCTCGCGCTGAGCCCCAAGGCGCTGTTCGGCGAGGTGATCGCCAAGATCACTATCGCGATGGCGGATGCGCACAGGGCGCGTGCCTCACTCATTTCGAGCCACCCGGGGGCGCTATCATCATCGGCTTCATTTCAGCGAGCTAAGATACTCTGCCAGTGTTCTGGCATCCTTATCGGAGAGGAAATCGCCAAAGATCTCCATTTTGCCTTGCGGCTCAAAGGCTCGCGGGGCCCTGATAAAGCCATAGATGAAATCGCCCTGCAACCTCTTTCCCGCCTCTGAAAGATCCGGTCCCG
>JACQEV010000265.1 GCA_016200385.1 Candidatus Methylomirabilota bacterium | reverse complement strand
CGCCCTGCACCTCGCAGGGTGCGCTCATACCTACCACACTCTCGATCCAGGATCAATTCCGTTTCGCGGGTCTGCTCAGCGAAGGGTGGGGTCGGGGAGAATCAGGCCAGGTGGCGGGCAACGCTTCGGATCAGGGGATCGATCTGGAGCGGGCCGAGCGAGTGCTGCGCGGCAAGGGATTGCAGCGTGGGTGCGAGACCCTGGCGCCACAGGTCCAGGAGGAAGGGACCAGTCCGGTCGTTACGGTAACACTCCTCGTCGAACCGCTCGTAGAGCTGCTCCCTTAGCTGGGCCTCGAGGATCCAGGCCCGCAGGTACCGGGCGACATAGAATGCCGGGTCCACGTCGTAGAGGTACAGCGCCGGGGGGAACTCGGCTGCGGTCGCCCGCGAGACCAGGCTCCGGTATGCCTCGGCCGCCTGGGCTGGGGACCGGCCGTCGTATAGGCCGCGTTCGTAGATGAGCTCGGCGGCGTATCGCCGAAGCAGGTAGAGCTTGTGCAGGGCCACTACTCGCAGGAAATCCCGCTCCCGCGGGATTCCGAGGACCCGTCGTACAAACCCGGATTCCAGCAGAAGGCCCTCCAGCAGGAAGGCAAACGCTTCTGTTGCAGACGCGTCGCCCAACCTGCGGAACTCCACAGGGAGCGCGGGATCGGTGTTGGCGAAGTGGAGCGCGTGTCCCAACTCGTGGAGATACGCGGATGCGTCGCCCCACCCCCCGCCGGGCCGGACCACCAGGATCACCCTCTTGGGAACCTCGATTGGCGCGACGAAGGCGCGGGATGTTTTTGCCTGCCGCTCTTCGGCGTCGATCTGGATCCGGCCGGCCGCCTTGGGGTCAATTCGCATTTTCTGCGCGGCCGTCTCGACTGCAGCGGTGACTCCCTGAGGGGGCAACAGGCGATCGTACTCCGGTGCCCGGAAGAGGCGGGCCAGGTCGTGACGCTTGGCCTCGGACAGCGGAACGCCGAGCGTCCGCTTCAGCATCCACTTCAGGACGTCGGCGTACATCTCTTGCGTCCGGGCAAGCAGAGTGTGGATCAATTTCTCGAGGTCATCGAGGTGAATCCCGGAGAGCTCCTCCCAGAGAGCGGGGTAGCTGACCCCGCCGAGGCGTGTCACGGCCTCCTGGAGACGAGTCAATCGTTCCCGCAGCAAGGGGTTCAGGCGGTCGATGGCCTGGGCGCGGGCTTGCTCGAGCCGTGACCGCCGGGCTCGGTCGGCCTCGTCTCGGATGGCCACCTCGGCGCCTCGCAGCGGAATCATCCTTTCCTCGCCCGACACGAAGGCAGTGGCCTCTTCGCTCAAGAAGCGGTCGGTCACGTCCTGGACCTTCGCCTCCAGGCAGGCATGGGTCAGGAACTCAAGCAACAGGCGCGGTCCAGTCGTGCCCCCACCTTCGCCCATCGCCGCCCGCAGCTCGTCGAGCCGGGTGGGGTGGAAAAGGTGCTGGTGCTGTCGGTAGATTACGGCGCCCTGGCTCTCGGATTTGAGACCAGCTTGCTGCAGGTACTCCTCCTCGGCCAGTTGCCGCAAGAACCCTTCTATCTGGTGGCGGAGCGCATCAAGGTCCACGGGCTATTCTCCCGCATCAAGTCCTTCGCCAGCCGCTTCTTCCTCCATGCCCCCCTCCATCATCTCGTCCAACCCTTCGCCCAGATCCTCGCCCAGCTCTTTCCCCATCCGCTTGGCCCAGCGGGCGACGCTTTTCGGATCGGTCTCGTCCAGGTCGCCGAATTTGCTCGGGTCGGCCATGCTTTCAAAGCGGGCCTCCTCGGACTTGACCACGGCGAAGCGGGAGAGGAGACGCGTCAGCTCCCGACTCCCGCAGCGGGAACAGACCGGGGTGGCGGGGTTCTTGATATTGCGGATGAGCACGCTCATTCGCTTCTTGCAGCCGTTACACTGGTATTCGTAGATCGGCATCGCGCACCTCGTGTCTGTCAGGTCTCGGCACTATAGAGCGCCGACAGCTCTGTCGCAATCCGTCGCAGCTCCGTGCGAAGCGCCACCGGCTCCAGAACCTCGATGGCCGGACCGAAGGAGAGGAGCCAGCCCAGGAGCTCGCGCACCCCGGAGGCGTGGCTTGTAAGCAGCAGGACCACACCCTCCTTCTGCTCGGTTTGCAAGCCGCTGGGGAGGTCGCTATCAGGAGCGAGGGCGGACAGTGGGGGACGGAGTCGCAGCTTGACCCGAAGAGCGGTCGCTAATGGAGCACTCACCTTGCTGCTCCGCGCATGCCGTGAGCGGCCGCCTTTCCGTCCTGAAAAGGCGGCCCCCTTGATCTGCTCGAGTCGGATCGTTAAGCTTCGGTGCTTGGTGGCGTCGTCGCCTAACAGCAGCCACCCATTCTCGCGAAGGCTCAGGTGTTGGGGGACCAGTTCTATCGAGCGGGGCCGGCTCCTCTCGCTCCTGGCATACAGGATCGTGAGTCTCCGACCCGTCGCCACCGCCTCTTGGGCAAGCGAAAGGATCTGGGCGACGTCGGCAGAGGCCGACGGAACGCCGGGTAGCGCTAACGGCATCTGCCCCTCCAGGATAGGCGATGCAGGGGCGAGTCGAAGGGCGAGCTTGGACTGGGCGCTCGCCAGGGCTCGAGCCATCGGGCCCTCCTGCTGGGTGGCGCGGCTGGCTGCGACCCGAAGCGCTAGGGCCTCCTCGCCCGTCAGGTGGAGCGCGGGCAAGAAGGTCGAGGAAGGCAGCCGGTAACCGTGCTCGAAGTAGACCGGCTGCCCGAGTGTGTGCAGCAGGTTCAGATCGCGAAAGATGCTTCGTTCCGAAACCCGGCAGCGTGCGGCCAGATCGGCAGGCCGCATCCCCGGAGAGGTTTTCAGAAGGGAAAGGATCAACTGGAGGCGCTCAGCTCTAGACATGGAAGGTGCAATCTCCTCCTCGTGTAAGCTGTTATCAGATCAGTCCGTGCAAGTCAAGAGGAGACGGCTTTGTCCTTGACCGCGACGTGGGGTTGTGGTATCTGAGGACCGAGAGGAGGAATCCACCGGTGCGATGTCCACAATGCGGCTATGTGAGCTTCGATCAATTGGCCGCCTGCAAGAAGTGCGGGGCCGACCTTCGTGAGGTGAAGCGCCGCCGCGGAATTCCGACATTCACTGCAGCCCCCGTTGGCTCGCCACGGCCACCAACCCCGCTGTCGGCTCGGCCAAGCGAACCCGAGCCGCCGCAGAAGCAGGAAGATCGAGCACAGGATGTCGATGCATTCTTCGCCGGCCTCCTCCAATCATCGCGCCCGCCGCACACATCCGAGCAAGAGCCACAGGAAGAAGCGGCCTTCAGTCTTCCGCTCGGCACGCTTCCGCCGTTCGAGCCTTCGCCAGACGCCGTAGCCCTACCCGTCACCGAGTGGGCCGACGACTCGCGGCCTGTCAGGGCAGCCGCCCTTCCCAAGGCCGGGTTCTGGATCCGGATGGCGGCCTGGATCACAGATATCGTCTGCCTTTTTCTGGCCACCATCGTGCTCGCCCTTTTGACTCTGACAACGATCTGGTTGGGGGGCCGGTTGGGGGGAGAAATCAACGATCAGGTGATGGCGCTTGCTGGGTATTCAGGTGCTGTCATCGTCATCGCAACCGGCTTTCTGTACTTCACGCTTTTTGTGGGAGCCTGTGGGCAGACCCCGGGGAAAAGGCTATTCGGCCTGAAGGTCGTTCCCGTGAACGATCGAGAGATGACCTATGGCAGAGCAGGTCTTCGCTCCCTTTGCTGGATTCTCTCGCTGCTGCTGTTCAGCGTTGGCTTTTTGATGATCGCCTTCACCTGGCAAAAACGCGGGCTGCACGACATGCTGGCAGGGACCTACGTGATCCGCACTTAACGCCAGCTTTGAGGCTGGCTGCATGCCTTGACAAAACTCCCTCTCGGTGCTACAAAGAACGAACCTTCCTCGAAAGCTCACCCGCCTCTCGGCTTCGGGCAGG
>JACQEV010000269.1 GCA_016200385.1 Candidatus Methylomirabilota bacterium | reverse complement strand
TGCTGCCCGCGCCCACACTCCGCTCGGCGATGAGCGGCATCGGAAGGCGGGCACCGCCGCCCTCGATTACAGTACGAGCTGGATTTCCGGGGTCGACAATGATGGTTCGGGCAAATGCCTTACGATATTGCGCGATTTCCACCGCTCCCCCATTCAGCTCCAGCTCATTGAAGAAACCCATCGTGGGGATCTCGACGCCCTTAAAGATCGGATGCCCAGGCTGGAGAAGAAGAGTTGGACCGTAAGGGTGATACCCAAAATCATCCCGCGACGGACGCAGTGGCAGGAGGTCCGCCAGTTCCGTCCCGGCATATCCGCCACTGCCGTAAGATTGTTGCCCACCGGTGACCAGGACAGAACCTCCGTGTGACAGGTACCCCTGCAGCCCGTCACGTACCGCTTCCGGCAGGCTGGCGTAACTGATATTCGAAAGGACCAGAAGCGAGAAGTCGGTCAGGGGTGACTCCCCGAGTTCCCGTTTGACGACCGCGCCGCTCCGCGACTCCACCTCAGCCCAGGTGAGATAGGAATCATCTCCCAGGGACAGGATCATCGGCCCAGTCCTGGCCGATGAGTCGGGCGGGCAGATCAGCAAGAGACGCAAAATGGTCCCAGCCAGCAGAGCCAGGACCAAGCGGGCCGAGGAAACCGTCTTCGGTGCTGTGGCCATTGATCCTCCTTCTCGGGTTGGATTCTATCCTAACTCCAGAGAGGAAAAAAGGAAAAACGCACCTATGGCGCGCTTTCAAGGGATGGAATGGTGGTCGGTTTACAGGAGAAGCTTTGGGTGAGCAGAACTCACTTGCTGGGCTGAACGGTGAGCGATTGCTCCACAGCCGGCTGCCTTGGCACGGTCTTTACCTTTTTATAGCAGAGCCGCACGCTTGCTTCGGGATCAGTGACACGTTCAAGATATTTCAGAAACCGGCCCGGAACCGGCCCATCGAACACAGTGCTCTCCCCTGCGGAAACTATGTTCACATCGGGGGATACTGAATCCGGAACTCGGAACTTGCCTTTGAATGCCCCTTTCTCCCGCACCTCCACTTCAAACCATGGCCTCCACGGTATCTGAGAAAGGTTCGTCACGACCCCAACGAAATTCCCGCCAACCAGCTCGACCTCGCTCACGGAAAATTCGGCCGGTTCCCCAGGGCAGAGCCCCTCCCCTGATCGGCTCTTGGCGGAGCCTTCTGGGACAATCTCCATCACGACCCGTCGATCGATCCTGGCAAGCTCATCTCGTTTCACTCCATAGATTCGATCTTTCTCTTGTTCAACGGCCTTCGCGACCACAAAGCTCTCGCCGCGATTCGTGATAAGATAATCCTCAAGTGGTCCTTTTGCAGGGGGCGGCTTTTTCAGCGTTAAAGATTTTGCTCCGAAAATGGCATAGACGTCGTCTGCATTCACCTCACCGAATTTCCCGTCGATGGTGCTCCAGAAGATCCGCCCATCTGGCTTCCCCTTCGTGCAATCCTCGACGACAACCGCCTTTTCCTCGGTCTCGGCATCCTTTCGCATCACCTGGCGAGTCGAGAAGGTGCAGTTGTCGGCAACGATGTAGTGCCCGCCCTTCAGGTATATGAGGTATTCGGCATTGGAGGCGGAGGAAAACCCCAGGATCAGCAAAATCGTCAGAGTTGTTGCCACGCGTTCTTTCATTTTCAGGTCTCCCCCAATGGCGGGCTACTCCAACCTCACACCACTGCTTAAAACACCCTGTAGCCCGGACTCCTGCTGGAGGTTCTCGCACCTCGCTGAAAGCGCCTGGTCGCTGATCTTGAGTTGACCACCAACCTCCTGAATGAGGCGAAGGATAGGCACCAGCTCCGCTTCAGAAGTGAGTAGCCTTAGCCTGCAGAGCGTTCTGAGCTTTCGATCGAGACACGAACGGTCGCCAATAGCGCATTCGGGAAATGCCGCATACTCTCCGAGAAGCGACTCTCGTCGCGCAGCAAGGAGCTTTGCCAGAGCCCTTTTCTCATCCATGAGGATACGAAGATACTCGGCCTGCTCGAAGCGGATGGCCTTTTCCAATCCGCCGATGGCCCCGTTCAAGTCGTTGATCCGAGCCAAGAGTTCCCTTCGAAGAGATGCACGCCCCTCGGCACTCAGATGGTCCAACTCCTCATTGCCAATCTCTCGTTCAGACTTGTCGAGGAGCCGCAAAAGCGTCTCTGGCTCTGCCAAGCGATCCTTCAGTCCGTTGAGCTTTTCACGCCTTTGGGCAAACTGTTCCTGTCCCTCGGGGGGGACTTCGAGCTCCAATCTCGCGATTTCCTGTTCAGTTTTATCAAACGCCTCCCGCAATCTTAGCAGATCACCGGGGGTTCCCAGAGCCACATATTGTAACGTGGTTTCTCGCACCCCTTGGTATGGTTCGATTGGGTCCGCTCGCTCGGCGCCTGCGAGCCTGTCAAACCCCATCAGGACTGCTGCTCCCACAGCGAACACCAAGAAGTAGCTCTGCCGTCGTCGCTTCAGGCAATCCATGTTGTTGCTACTCACTCGACTTGCAGGCTGAACAACTCCCGCCCACAGAAAAGGGGTCCGCCTCGGCCTTAGAGCCGCGATTCTTGCAGAACAGATGGTGTGAGGAAGATCAGTAACTCGACCCGCTCGTCAGGTCCAGATGACTGTCGCTTGAAGAGCCAGCCCAAGATCGGAATTCGACCCAGAAGGGGGACTCGATCCTCGGCGATCTGCTCGGTCGATTGAAGGAGTCCTCCGATGACCACGGTCGAGCCGTTCGGCACCAGGATGTTGGTCGTGGCCTTGCGGGTGTTGATGGGAAATACGAACCCACCGGAAAAATCGATCCGGTCTCCGGCGAATGAACGCTCGGCCTCCACCTTCATCGAGACCCGTCCGTCGGGCGTGATGTGCGGCTTGACTTTGAGTTTGATGAACGCGTCCTGGAAAGAGACAACGGTCCTCCCTGAGCTGTCGATCGTCGTGAAGGGGACTTGGGTCCCTTGCTTGATCTCCGCTTCTTCATTATCCTGGGTCGCCACTCTCGGGGAGGACAAGGTCCTGATCCTCCCCTCACGCTCGGCAGCCGAAAGTTGCGCCCCGATCAGGAGGCGGTTAGAAAGGGTGCCGATGGTCGTCCCGAGCACAAAGGGATTTGCGCCCGCGGCGATGAATTGAATCGTCGAAGGCGTATTGCTGCCACCGAAGAGCGTCACCGGGCTTGCGCCGGCCTTCGTTAGCAACGCCCCGCCACCCCACTGCACCCCGAGACTCTGAGAAAACTGCCGGGAGGCCTCGACGATCCTGGCCTCAATAAGGACCTGGGGGGTCGGGATGTCGATCTGCTTCAATAAGGTTTCCATTCTCTCGACGGCGGGCGGCAGGTCTTTAATGATCACCCGACTCGATCGCTCATCGACAACCACAGTGCCCTGTGGTGTTTTCAACGCGGCCAAATTGATCCTGAGGTCTGCCGCCTTGGCGTAATTGAACGGAAGCAGCTTGGTCACGAGGGGGTCTTTTGGTGGAGCATCGAGCTCTTTTGCCATCGCCGCCATCTTGAGGCATACAGATTGCGCATCATTCACAATGATGGTGTTCGTCCGTTCGTCCAGATCGATTCTGCCTCGCCGGCTTTTGACCGGATCCAGATGCCTTTTAATCTCCGCAGCCTTCGTATACGCCAGAGGGATCACCTTCGTACACCGGGGCTCCTCTGCGTAGAGCCGCTCCTCCTCTCTCTCTTCGTTAGCCTTCCTCTGTGCCTCCTCAACTTTCCGCTTTTCTTCTTCTATTCGTGACTCTTTTAACTTCGCCTCTTGCTCGATTTTGAGTTTTCTGAGTTCGACTTCTTGAATTTCCTTCGCCCTTTCCTCCTTGGCCTTTTGGATCTCAGATTTCGAGCCTACATAGATCAGATTTCCGTCCTGTTCATAACTCAGATTCTTGGCGCGGAGGATGATATCGAGTGCTTGACGCCACTCAACATTTATCAGGCGGATTGTGACGTCTCTCGCTTTTCGATCTGTCAGGCCGTGCGCCGCGACGACGTTCAACCCGCT
>JACQEV010000268.1 GCA_016200385.1 Candidatus Methylomirabilota bacterium | reverse complement strand
GGCGCCAACGTGACGATCGACCGGGCCACCATGGGAACTACGCGGGTCAAGCGTGGGGCCAAAATCGACAATCTGGTCCAGATTGCACACAACGTCACGGTGGGAGAAGACACGGTGATTGCGGCCTTGAGCGGGATCTCCGGCAGCACGAAGATCGGAGACCGCGTGACGCTGGCGGGCCAGGTCGGGGTCGTGGATCACGTCGAGATTGGCGACGATGTCACCGTGGGAGCCCAAGCCGGGGTGAGCAACGACATCCCGCCAGGGATGATCTTCCTGGGTTCTCCCGCCATGCCGCATCTCGAATTCAAGCGCAGCCTTGCCGCGGTGAATCGGATCCCTCGACTCCTGAAGATCATCCAGCAGGTAGAGGCTCGCCTCACTGCCCTGGAGGAGGCCCTTGGGGAACGGCGTGCCACGGTGCATCGCTCTCATACGCCGCCGGAAGGGGGATCGAGCTGATGGACATTCGGCAGATTCAGGAGATACTTCCGCATCATTACCCCTTCTTACTGGTTGACAGGATCCTCGAGATCGAGCCCGGCAAGAGGATCGTCGGCCTCAAGAATGTGACGATCAATGAGGCCTTTTTTCAAGGTCACTTCCCTGGGCAGCCGGTCATGCCGGGCGTCCTGGTGATTGAGGCAATGGCCCAGGTAGGAGGGATTCTTATGATGCAGACCCTGAATTTAAGGCCCGAGAAGATGCTCTTCTATTTTACCGGCATCGACCGGGCTAGGTTTCGTCGACCAGTGCTGCCGGGAGATCAAGTGAGAATCGAGGTTGAACTCGTCCAGCTCAGGGGCCGCAACTGCAAGATGCGATCGCGTGCCTACGTGGAGGGAAGGCTGGTGGCTGAGGCGGGGCTGTCATGTGTGGTTGTTAACAAGGGGCCGCAGGACTTTTCCCCTGATGACGACCCGACGGTGCGAGAGCAATGACTCGCATTCACCCATTGGCCGTTGTCGCGCCAGAGGCAACGCTGGCCTCAGACGTGGTGGTCGGCGCGTATACGGTCATTGGCCCGTGTGTCACTGTGAGTCGTGGGACGACCATCGGTTCGCATGTTGTCATCGATGGGATCACGGAGATCGGGGAGAAATGTCACATCTCATCTCACGTGGTGTTGGGTGCCCAGCCCCAGATAGCCGAGGACAGGAGCGAGGCGACCCGTCTGGTGATCGGAGAGGAGGCTGTCATTCGAGAGTTCGCATCGATCCATCGCGGCTCCTCGAAAGGCAGGGGGGTCACAGTGCTAGGGCAACGGAACTTCGTCATGGCCTACGCCCATATCGCCCACGATTGTGTGTTGGGGGATGAGGTCGTGGTGTCAAGCCAAGCCGGATTGGCCGGCCATGTCGAAGTCGAGGAGCGAGCAGTGATCGGCGGCCAAGCTGGACTGCATCAGTTCGTCCGGATAGGGAAGTACGCCATGGTGGCTGCCTGCTCGGCGGTGACGCAAGATGTCCCGCCTTTTATCATGGCCCACGGGAATCGCGCAAGGTGCTATGGCTTGAATACCGTAGGCCTGCGGCGGCACGGCATCCCCGAAGAGGCGGTCTTGCGACTTAAGCGAGCCTATCGATTAATCTTCTTATCTAGCCTCAACACCTCCCAGGCTCTGGAGAGGATTTCGGCGGAAGTTGGAACCTGTCCCGAGGTCGAGCACCTGATTCACTTCATCAAGACGTCCTCGAGAGGAATCGCACGCTAACCCGATGTGTCGAGTTTCGAGTTCCGAGTTTCGTGTTGAAGAAGATCTTACGTGCAAGGGAACCTTCGACTCAGCACCTGGAACTGGAGAGCCAAACCCGAAATCCGAAACCCGCAACTCGAAACGATAACGTCGATGGAACGTCTGGGGATTATCGCCGGGGGGGGGCCGCTCCCAATCATTGCGGCGCGGGAGGCCCGAGCTCAAGGGTTGAAGGTTGTGGCGGTGGCTGTCGAGGAGGTCGCCTCTTCCGAGCTCGCGGACGAGGTGGATGCGTTCTCTTGGGTAGGAGCTGGGCAGCTTGGCCGGCTGATCGCGACCCTCAAGCAGGAGCGGGTTGCAGATGCGGTGATGCTGGGAAAAGTTCCGCTGCCCCACTTTTCTCGTGTCAGGGCCGATCTGACGGGGATCCTGTTCTACCTGGGACTCAAGGACCGGCGCGGAGATTCAATCCTCGCGGCATTAGGAGACATGCTGACAAAGGAAGGGATTATCCTCCACGATTGCCGGCGCTTCCTCGCTTCGGTCGTTTTGCGCAAAGGCCTGCTGACGGCGCGCGCGCCGACGTTCGAGGAACAGCAAGATATCGCCTTCGGTCGAAAGCTCGCTAGGGCCATCGCCGCCTTGAGCATTGGCCAGACTGTTGTGGTCAAGGGGCGAACAGTCCTGGCTGTGGAGGCTATCGAGGGAACCGACGCCGCCATTCGCCGCGGCGGCGCGCTCGGCAACGGCGGGGTCGTGGTCGTCAAGGTGGGGCGCCCAGATCATGACATGCGCTTCGATCTTCCGGTGGTAGGTCCGGACACTCTGGCCGCCCTCAAAGAGGCGGGCGCGACTGCCCTCGCCCTGGATGCCGATCAGACGTTAATACTGGATCAAGAGAGGGTAGTGGCGACCGCTGACCAGTTGGGGCTCGCGATTGTCGCCGACTAGTAGCACATCAGCTTTCAGCCATCAGCTATCAGCCAAGCAATCGGAGCTGAATGCTGACTGCTGAGAGCTACTTGTCTAATCCCAACACTGGAGCCAAGGACAATCAGGCATGAATAATGGAAAACCGATTCGGGTGGGTGTGGTGGGTGTGGGGTATGTGGGACATCACCACGCCAGGATCTACTCGGAGCTGCCCGGAGTTGAACTGATCGGGGTGGTTGACATCGATGAGGCCCGCCTGCAAGAGATCGGGGCGCGCCACAACATCGATTTGTGCCACGATTACCGCAACCTCCTCGGAAGGGTAGATGCGGTCAGCGTGGCGGTGCCGACCCTTCTCCACTATCCGATCGCCAAGGAGTTCCTGGAGTGCGGCGTGGACGTTCTCGTGGAGAAACCGATCGCGCAGTCGCTTCACCAGGCCGACGAACTGGTTGAGATCGCCAAGGCTGACGATCGAATCTTCCAGGTTGGCCATCTCGAGCGGTTCAACGGAGCCGTGAAGGCGCTCGAGACCATCGTGAAGAGTCCCGGGTTCATTGAATGCCATCGCCTTGGCCCGTTCGCCCACCGCAACACCGATGTCGATGT
>JACQEV010000267.1 GCA_016200385.1 Candidatus Methylomirabilota bacterium | reverse complement strand
GTTCAGGGATCGGTCGTGGGAGTGGAGGGAGACCGGATCCTGATCGACCTGGGAGCCAAGCAGAAGGTCCATCAGGGGATGGAACTGCAAGTCTACCGGGAGGGAGATGAGGTTAAACATCCTGTGACCGGCCAGGTCCTTGGACGGCGGGACAAACGGCTAGGCCTCCTGAGGGTGGTTGAGGTGAAGGAGGGGTTCTCTGAGGGCGTTATGGTTTCCAGCCAAGAGGGATCTACTATCACGGCCGGAGACCTTGTCAGGGTAAGTGCCGACCGCCTCTCACTGGCTCTTCCCCTTGTCGACGCGGGTGAGGTCAAGGGCACCGATGTCTATTCGATTACTAAAGACCTCGCGATCTCGCTGGCCAAGACCGGCCGTTTTATCGTCATCGAGGATCATCTGGTGAGGGCTGCGCTGATGGGAGAAAAACCTCCCCGGCTGGAGTCGTTCACCGACCCCGTGATCCTGAAGATGTTGGCGGAAAAGGCGCGCGCTCAACTTCTCGTGCTTGGAAAACTCAGCCCTGGCGACCGGGGATTATTCCTGAACATGCAAGTCCTGTCAGTCTCCACCGGAGCGCCGCTGGCTGTGGCGAGCGTGGAGGTCACGAGGGCCCAACTCCGGGCGGCGGCGCCTTCGTCACCATCAGGGCCGGCCCTTCGACCTGGCTCAGGGCAGGCCTCCTCTGAAGCTGGCCGGCCTTCCTTTGTCCGTGTCCAGCCCCAACCTGGCGAGCCGTCCAAGACAACAGAGCAACCGAAAAGTCCACTTCCAGAGAGAGTGGTTTCCCAGAAGCCCCTTGCTGCCGGGGAGGCTCAGCGCCAGCCTGGGACGCCATCGTTTCTGGTCAAGGGTGAGGATAAACCGGGACAGTCGGGAGATCAAGCTTCCAAAGATCATCTGACATTCGAGTTGAACGAGCCGCTGCTGGCTATTGCAGCCGGACACCTGGATGCGGATCGGCGCCCAGAAGTCGTCGGCATCACCGGCTCCGAGGTCATCGTCTACCGCTGGCAGGACCGGCGCCTCGTGCCGGTCGCCAGGGCCGAGAGCGACCCATTCGTCCGCCACCTCCATCTGGATGTCGGGGATGTCAACGGCAGCGGAACGGCGCAGGTGTTTGTCACGGCCATGTCGAGTGTGCCGGAAGTCTTGACGCTCAGAAACTCTCTCCGCTCGTATGTCCTTGAGCTTCGAGGGGGCAAGCTGGTGCGGATCGCCGACGGGTTGGACTACTTCCTGCGCGTGCTGACGGGTCCCGGGATCGATGCGCCGATACTGATCGGGCAGCGGATGGGGCAATATGTCCCATTTGAAGGGCCGATCGTCCGCTTGAGCTGGAGCGGTGAGCAGTATCTGCAAGGCCAACCCCTGAACCTTCCTGCAGCGGTGAAGGGCCTCTACGACTTTGCGCCTCTCGAGGCTGCCGGAGATCAGGTGTTGGAGATGGCTGTGGTCAGTGAGCAAAAGCAAGTCATGATTTACGGGCGGGGTGGACAGACGCTCTGGGAAGCGAGGGACGATTTGGGGGAGGTGGATCACCTGGCGTTCTTCCAGACACCCCAGGCCCCCAAGTTCAACCAGGGGATCAGGGCGGGAGTCCCGCCCAATCCGGAAGAGTTGGCGGACCGAATCGCACTCCCGCGCCGGTTCGTGGTCGAGTCGTCCCCGCTCTGGGGCGACGCCAAGGTTGAGCTTCTCGCCATCGCCAATTCGGCGAAGTACGGCCTCCAGATTTCACCCGGGGGCGGCCAGACAGAATCCGGCCGCATCGTAGCGTATGACCGCCAGGATGGGAGCTTCAGCAGGGGTTGGGAGACCGTGCCGGTGGAGGGGAAGGTGCGCGACGTCGCCGCGGTCGATCTGAACGGGGCTGGCAGGAAGGATATTCTCGTGCTCTCCGCCGTCAAGGAGAAAGGGTTCGTTGCGTCTCTCAAAGACAAGGCACGAGGTATCATCAATGTCTTTTTCTTCTGAGGGCAGCACGCGGAGGTTGATCGCCCAATCCCTTCCTTCTCCCCTCAGGGGAGAAGGCGAGGATGAGGGGGGCGATTCTCAGACCGGTAAACGCGACGAGAGAAAGGGGGGATTAAGCGGCAACAAAGGAACCAGGAGCGGTGAGCTGAAGCAATGAAGGTCGCGGCCCATTAACAGCCTAAAATAAGGGGGCGATTCGATGAGAAAATGGGTGATAGCTCTGCTGGCCGTAACGCTTGCAGTAAGCTGGGTGCCCTTGAAGGCAGCCCAGGCGGCATCGATCATCAAGACCGAGGATGGCCTCGAGTTCAAGTTCGGGCTGGTGGAGAAGGTCCAGTTCTACACTCTCCAAGGGGGTGACTTTACCGATAACGTTCCGGCTTGCGGCGGAAAACAGTGTAACTTCCGAAGCTTCGTCTCTCCGGATACGAACATCGGAGACAACCAGCTCAACATCTTCAACTTCACGAACCTCCTCTTCGACTTGAGCAAAGGGCCCGTCTCGATCCACATCAACCTTGAGAATGAGGCGCGCATCGATGAAAACGTGGCCGACGTCAACCACCTCAACCTCGAGCGGGCTGCCCTCACCTACAAGACTCCGGGTTTTGGCGACCTGACCATCGGGTTCGACGTCCACCTCTTCGATCCTGAGGGAGGGTTGGTTTACCAGGATGAGGACCCGGGCATCTGGCTAGTCGGAAGCCAGGGGATGTTCTCCTGGAACTTTGGCTACCACAAGCGCCTGTCAAGGAATGGCGGCAAACCCCTTGGTAACATCATCGGCGGACTTACGTTTAACGATGGCCGGGTAAGATCCATCGATGTTGATACCGACATCCTCGAGGGCCGGGTCGGGTTCAACTTGGGGATCCTCTCTGTCTCTCCGTTCATCCTCGCCAACATCCGCCACAC
Source organism: Candidatus Methylomirabilota bacterium (assembly GCA_016200385.1). Taxonomy (GTDB): domain Bacteria; phylum Methylomirabilota; class Methylomirabilia; order Methylomirabilales; family Methylomirabilaceae; genus Methylomirabilis. The sequence continues at coordinate 653 of JACQEV010000267.1, read as the reverse complement.
TCGCCAGGGGGGTGATCTCTTTGCCTGCCCGACAGATGGACTCGGCGCCGGCCTCACCTGCACCGGTCTTCCAGGCGTAAGCGGAGGGCGTTCTGAGATCTATTACCCCGGTGTGGTCATCACTTCAAAACTGGGGCCCCTCAGTTTCACGGCTGAAGCGGTCGGCATGTTTGGCGAGATCAGGGAGCTAGGGCCGTCTCAGCAGGCAGTCTATGGCGGCCGGTCCAACCTCGATTTCGAATCGGTCGCCGTCTTCGCGGAAGTCGCGCTCGACCTGACCGCCCAGGGGATCGGGCTCACACCCTACATTAACATCGATTGGCGCATGGGGGATGACGACCCCATCGGTGTAAATAAAGACACCTTCAGAGGGTACGTTCCCATCTCCGACCTGTCCCTGGCCCTGCGCAAAGACGGCTTTCGTCTGCAGTCTGTCGCCTCCCTCGGGGCTGTCACCCTTGGGAACGGCGGCGAGGACGGCTGGGGATTCAACACGACCGGGCGCGGCATCGGGCCGACGATCGGCACGATTCTGGAGGGGCTCTCCTCATCGAGCACCTTTAATAGCCGCTTCGGGAAGGCCGACAACCCCGGCCTGCTGAAGCTCTCGGGTGGTGTGCTGGGGAAGGTCAATTCACAGTGGGATATGCATG
>JACQEV010000020.1 GCA_016200385.1 Candidatus Methylomirabilota bacterium | reverse complement strand
CCAACCGCGAAAACGAGAGATCATTTCACGAGCGCTTTGTGCGCGACAACATTGAAGCAGTCCTGGCCATGGAGATTCCGACCCGTCTGGAGAAGGTTCTAGACACGTGGCTCGATGTTGGTCAGCATGTTGCACCAACCGCTGTGCGGATGGCCCAACGCAATTTCCGACGACCTGAGAAGCTCTCGGACTTATTCAGTGCGGAGACCTGGAAACGAATTGAACGCGCACTGGAGCGAGGGGATGCTACTGAGCTGGGAGTAACCTTGTCGGAGGTTGAGGAGAGTCTCGAAACCAATCTACGGCTGCGCATGAACGCCAGAACAGAATACCGAGAGCCAACCTCAGAACTGCGTCATCAGGGAGCAGTCGACCGCTTTTTCAAAGAGGCACACGAGCTGCTTGTACAGCGCAATCCGCGAGCGCTAGATAGGTTTCGCGAAATCCACCGCCATCGATCGAATTACACCATTGCCAAAGAATGGTACGCCTATGCTCTGATGCAGTTTGGCCGCTCGACGGACATCCACGATATCATCGAACTCCTTGAGGAAGCCATTCGGTCAGAATACTTTCGCCCGGAGATCGGCTGGACGGCACGCTGGAATCTAGCCTGCGCTCTGCGGAAGTTGCCCAACCGTGCTAACGAGTCGCTCGACGTGCTCTTGCCCGTTCTCGACAACGACTTCCACATTTCTGATGCTTTTGAGTTGTGCTTGCTGTGGGCACTGGAGCAGCACCGCGAGAAGGAACTGGATACTCTGCTGCTAAGGTCGCCGCACCACGAAGCTCATCTCCTCAGCGCGCTATATGACACTCGCCGGTATTCGCAATCGGAAGATCCTACACGCTTTCAGTATCACTTCCGGCGCATTAATCGGATACTACGCGATCGAGATCGGACGTTCTTCGATCCTGACGAGCGCCTGAAAGAGAGCGAGCTGGATGAGTTGACCGAGGGCTTCATTGACAACTCACTGATTGCTGCCGGCGTAGAGTGGTTTCGCCAGCGCCTCGCCAACGATCGTGAGCGAGGCATTTACAAGAACTGGGAATGTGCCGCCAAACTTAATGAAGAAGCTGAAGACCTGACTGCCGCTTGGCGTTGTCGGCAGCAGCAATGGCATCGCATGCGAAACATTAGGAATGTGGATCCGGCCAGGAAGAAAGCCGCACTGCGCTTCGTGTTGACGTGGGCCGAGCGTAATGGTTTCAAGGATGGCGGCCTGCGCCTGCTTCGTGAAAGCTGGCAAAAGACTGGTATGACTGTCCGCGAGGTCGATGCCCTGCGACTGCTGTCTGCCGTGGAGTTCAAGCATCGTGACGTTCCGCCGGAGGCGACGAGCGCCATCCACGAGATGATTCGCCTATCTTCCGTCTTCCATCGTGGCGTAGACGAGGGACATAGCCAGACGCTGGCCACGCAAATGCGGGAACAGATCGAGAAACTACGCAAGCATCGTGCCCACATTCCATTCGAGCTCAGCGGCCTTGTCGAATCGTGCGAACGAGTGGCACTGAACATGGCCGTTAGAGTGCACGCCGTGCCAGAACCAAGCATTACGCCCCCCGCTGATCTCAAGGTGGCGCTCGATGAGCCGGCTCCTGGCGAGACCTATCTGACGCGAATTTGCGCCCGCCTGGCAAACCCCGCAGAAGAAGATATGCGCAACCTAATAGTAGCATTTACATCTACCTCGCCGCATCTTCAGTTTATCACACCGGATATCCCGATTCCACGACTGGCCGCGCAGGATTCGTACATTGCCGAGTGCGCGGTGCACGTCACTGATAGAGTCGGGGAGTCCGCCGATATTCGCGTGTTTGCATCCTACGAGATCGGTGGCGTCAAGCGTAGTCTCCAGTCTGGCGGTCGTATTTCAGTCCAGCCGGTCGGCGAGCAGATACCCACTACCGTGCGTTTTATGACAGACAAGCCCGTTACTGCAGATCGAAAGGATCTGTTCCATGGGCGCGATCGGGAACTGAAAGATATGGTGGCTGCCTTCGCTGGCGGCGAGATGCGCAAGTTATACTTCGTTAATGGCATACGCCGTGTTGGAAAATCCTCGCTCATCAATCATCTCGGCGCGAGTTGCGGACCCGACGTCCTGCCCCTCGTGCTGAATGTAGAACAGGCACTGGGAGGCACCAGTATGGCACCGGTTCAGCTGGTTCGCCAGTTGATCCGACGCTGCATCGAACTGATCGAGACTACGCCAGACCTGCCCCCCGTAAGTCTAACACTCCCAACAGCGACAGACTTTGAACTCGACCCACCGTGGACCGTTTTCGACGACTTCCTGCGTAAAGTCCGGCAGCAGACTAATCGACGCAACGTGCTACTGTGCTTTGATGAGATGCAACGACTGGTCGCGCGAATCGCCGATACGGAAGATGCCATGGATGAAAGCTTCCTATCGTGGCTACGCGGCAAAATTCAGTCGAGCACGGGCGTGCTGATTGTGTGCACTGGCTCCGAGCCGTACGACATCATGCGAGATCGCCTCAAACAGCACACGATCTGGGGCAATATGGAGCCCTACAATGTGTCCTTCGTTGACAAGGAAGCCATGAAGAAGATCGCGACGCTTCCAGTGAAGCCAGACGGCGTGACGTGGCTGACCGAATCACTGGAGCGCCTATGGGATATGACCGAAGGCCATCCATGGGTGATTCAGGTGCTGGTCGAGAAAGCGTGCGAGCATTTAAATGCGGAGCGCCGTCGTATTGTAATGCCAGGCGATGTGGACGCAGCCGCCGAGGAAGTACTGATGACTGATCTTCGCGTCAGTGAGTTGTGGTGGAACGAGTCCGATGGCCTTATTACGAAGGAACATCGTCAGGTCGCGTTCCTCATCCTTCAAAACCAGGAGGCAAGGCGGCGCGGTATCCTTGAAACGACACTGGGCGAAATCTGCCAGCGCGCAGGGTTGCGCAAGGTGGGCACACACTTGGACCAAATGAATGCGCTTGAGGTGCTGGGCAGTGCCATGGAGGGTACCGATCGCCGCTGGTGCATCCGCGGTCTGTTCTTAGAGAAATATCTAACGATGCTCGAACAACGCGAGCGGACGGGCAAGACAACAGCTCCGCTCGCCACCGCTCAGGACCGACCGGTGGCCCTAATGCTGGACTGGGAGAATGTCAAGATAGGTCTATCTAAGTATTTGGACGGGCAACCTATGGCGAAAGCGCAGGAGTTGCGCACCCGCCTAGCTACCGTCGAACTGGCCAAACGGCTGCATGACGCCGCAGCGCGACATGGCAAGCCCCGTCAGCGTTGGGCGGTAGCGAATTGGGATAAACCCTTCTTTGTTGGCGATCAAGCTAGCCTGAAGAAGCAGATTCGGTACGAGACAGACATGTCGGGCGCAGATAAAGCGAATGCGTCGGATCATGTATTACGCGAGCGCATTCACGATGTACTGCGGGAGCATCCGGAGATCGATATGTATGTCATTGGTACTGGGGACGGTGACTTCGTAGAGGTAATTCGCACGCTGCAGGGGCAAGGCAAACGCGTTGTCCTATGGTCTACCCGCGATGCGATTAATACAGAGTACAAGTACCTTTTATCCGGCTCTGATCCACTCTTGATTGAATGGTTAGAGGACATAGTGTTCGGATCCGAGGCTTCCATCTAGATCCCTTCGACACTGAGGGCGGGCCGTCTTTTCGTGTTTACAGCTCGCCCAACCACTCGTTGCAGCCGACAGCCGATCGCACCGCGTTCCGAGATGTCTTGCGCTTGCATCGCGTCTCTCGTTGAAGTGGACCTGCCGGTAGTCGTCCCCGGCCCGCCATCGTCGCATTGGTTTGTCGCACTTTGCCAGTGTGGGCGTCTCGCCCTCACGGCGGCGGCTGAACTCCACCGTTAGGCAGCAGTAGGCCACTGGGTATGTGATTCGGACCGTCGCCCCGTCAGGGAAGCAGGCCAGGGTCCCGTTGAGCTCTGTGCGCGAGCTCGAAGGGATCATTTTGACCCTGGGAGCCGCACGTGAGGCGCCAGAGCGTAGATTAGTGGTGCTCGCGGGAACCGCGCCTGCCACCGAGTGGAGTGCAGATTACACCCCCGAAATCTACACTTGCCCAAAACGGTATCCGTGTCCCTCGGTATTGTTGTCGCCTTCCTCTCAAAAGCACGTCATCTCTCTAGCCAGTCTCCCCTAACCCCTTGATTTTCAGCCCTGTGCATTTCTTCTATTGCGTCAGTAGGACGCGATCTTCATACTTTGCGACAATCTCAGTGCGAGGCTCTTCCAACTCAGGCAGGCTGTGGGACTCGAACTTCTGATCGGTGTTGTTGGCGGTGACTTGGTGTCATGGGTGATAACGGGTCAAGTCCCAAATCGCCTGTAAAAGTGATGGCGTAAGGTGATGACCTCCTCACGCAACGAGTTGCTTCACTTTCGGTTGGCCGAGTTCCCCGCGCAGGGTGTCGATCTCGCGCAAGAGGGCCGGCGTCATCTTCACCCCGCGCCACGTCTTGGACGCGGTGAGCAGGGTGGCACAGGAGCGTGAGACAGCTCTGCTCCGTCGGGAACCGGGGGATGATCTTCGTCCGCCGCTTCCCCTCGCCGAAGAGCCGCTCCAGGAGGTTCGTGGTCCGGATCCGCTGCCGATGCTCCCGGGGGAGCTTCAGGTGGACCAAGCACGCCTCCAGATCCTCCTCAAGACACGCCATGGCGCTCGGGAAGCGCGCCCGGAAGCGGGCGATGAGCTCGCGGCCCTTCCGGAGCACGGTGGGGTAGTCCCGGGCCTCGAAGACCGGGCGGAGGAGGCGCTTCATCGCGGCGATCGCCGCCTTCGGGAGCTTCCCGAGGAGGTTCCGCATCTTGTGGACGAGGCAGCGTTGCTTCAGGGCGTGCGGGAACACCTCCCGAAGGGCGCGCCGCAGCCCGGGGTTGCCATCGGTGCACACGAGGACCGGCTCACCGAGGCCCCGGCCCGTCAGGTCATGCAGGAAACTCAGCCAGGCGTCGTAGGACTCCCGGTTCCCGAGGGCGAGGTGGAGGAGGACCTTCCGGCCGGACTCCAGGACCCCGTAGGCGCAGAGGACCCCCTCCTTCTCGTGGCTCCCCTGGCGGAGGGGGAGGAAAATGGCATCGAGGAAGAGGTAGAGGACCGGCAGGGCGGCCAGGTCGCGGCCCCGCCAGGCGTCGAACTCCGCAT
>JACQEV010000261.1 GCA_016200385.1 Candidatus Methylomirabilota bacterium | reverse complement strand
CCTGTCCTTCGGCAGCCCCATCCGTCCTCACTCCACCCATCCCCCAGTGGGGCCCTTCCGTTGCGGGCGGATGGGGCGCCCCGCCTCGGCCACCCGCCCGATGTAACTCTAAAATTGTCGTTTGTATTAGGTGGAACGGCACTTGCCTCCTTCGAACCGCAAGGTCTGCACAGGGTTCAGATGGGCAGCTCGTCGAGCAGGAAAGAGGCCGAAGGTGAGCCCTATCGAAGCGGATGTTCCAAAGGCGACGAAGACGCTGGCGAGGGTAAAGCCGGTCTCCCATCTTGCATACAGGGTGATGACCTTGGTCATCCCACACCCGAGGAGAATACCAATGGTGCCTCCTGCCGAAAAGATCAATATGGTCTCGATGAGGAACTGGCCCAGGATGTCTCTCTTGGTCGCGCCGATGGCCCGCCGAATGCCGATGTTGCCCTTTAGGAAGCTTTCGGTATTCGTCGATGGGCGATCAGCCGCTTCCGATATTGCATCAGAGTCCATGACGCCCAAGAGCCCATTAGCCTTGCTGCAGCTCCAGTGCCTCATCCAGTGGCCCGCCCTGGCGAGAAGTCAGGGGCGTAGCCGCCGAAAGATCGCTTCGAGTTCGTCAGCGGTCTTCTGCCGCTCCTGCGTGAGCGCCTGATACTGGTCCCGCAGTTCCCGGAAGGCTCGTGAGGCCCCCTCGTGTTCCTGACGGAGCGTCGCCTGCTCGGCCTGGAGCTGCCCGAGGCCCACTTGAGCGGCCTGGTGTTCGCGCAGGAGTGCCTCGTGCGACTCACGGAGCTGCTCGTGCTCGCGCTCGAGCCCGGCACAGCGAGCGCGAAGCTGGTCGCGCTCCCGGATCATTCCCTCTGCGGCACCAGCGTAGATTTCCAACTCGCCGGCAGCCTTCCGGACTGCATCAACAATAGCTGACAGCCCGCTTATCGCGTCATGGCCCACTGGAATCTCCGTAACGACGTCGTGCCTGCCCTCCATGAGACCCTCCTTCATGTGTATGTTGTTTATCACCTCACAGCCTTCTCCGTGCCCCTCCTGCTCCAACCTACTCGTTCTTCCAGCATCGTGGAGCTCCAACCCGCTAGCCATGAACCCGATGTTCGACTTTCTCAACACGGTTCTTACTCATATCTCAGCGCCTCGATCGGATCCAGGAAGGCCGCCTTGCGGGCAGGGTAGTAGCCGAAGAAGACCCCAACCAAGGCCGAGAAGGCAAAGGCCATGAGGATGGCGCTTCCGCTGATCAGGGTGGACCACTCTGCGAAGTATGAGATCATGACCGAGACACCCAGGCCAAAAGCGATGCCGATCAGGCCTCCGATCAACGACAAGGTGACGGCTTCCACGAGAAACTGGGTCAGGATGTCTCGCGTCCTCGCGCCCACCGCCAGCCGCAGCCCGATCTCCCGCGTGCGCTCCGTCACCGACACCAGCATGATGTTCATGATCCCAATTCCCCCAACCACGAGCGAGACCGAGGCGATGGCTCCGAGCAGAATCGACATCACCCGTGCCGACGCTTCCTGTGCGGAAAATACCTCCGTGAGGTTTCGAACATTGAAGTCATCCTCCTGCGTCGGCTGTAGCCGATGCCGCTGCCGAAGGAGACCGATGATCTGCTCTTCCGCCTCCGTCATCAGCATCGGGCTGCCGGCCTGGACGATGATCGCTCCCACCGATCGGGCGTTAGCCTGGCTTACCCCCAGTACCTTCTTCTTCGCCGTGGAGATGGGGATCATGATGATATCGTCTTGGTCCTGTCCCATGGGGGACTGTCCCTTGGCAGAGAGAACCCCGAGCACGGTAAATGGGACGTTCTTGATCCGGATGATCTGTCCCACCGGGTCGGTTTGTCCGAAGAGATTATCCACCACCGTCCGGCCCACCAGCGCCACCTTGGTCGCCGCGTCCACATCCTGCCAGGTGAAAGGGCGGCCCGACGACACGCTGAAGTCGCGGACCTCCAGGTATTCGGGAACGGTTCCCTGGATCACGGTGGACCAGTTGTTGTTCCCGAACACCACCTGCTTCGTTCCGCGCACGCTCGACGCCGCCAACGCCACCGCCGGGCATTCCAGGGCAATTGCCCTGGCATCATCCTCCGTCAGGGTCACGGCCGCCGCTTGTCCAAGCCGGATCCCTCCACTTGTGACACTCCCTGGGAGCACAATAATGACGTTGCTGCCAATGCTTCGGATCTGCTCCGCGATCCGAGCTGTGGCCCCGGAGCCGACGGCGACCATCGCGATGACCGCGGCTACGCCGATGATGATCCCCAGCATGGTCAGGGCCGACCGAAGTTTGTTGACCCTAAGAGCCCCTAACGCGATCCTGACGCTGGCCAGAATCTTCACCTTAGCCCTCCACTCCCGACAATTGCTGTAGCTCCTCCTCTGCACTTCTCTGCCGCTCGACCTGCTCGTCTCTGACCAGCCGACCATCCTTGAAATAGACGATCCGACGGGCGTAGCCGGCGATGTCCGGCTCATGGGTCACCAGAACCAGCGTGATGCCGGCCTCCCTGTTCAGCCGCTGGAAGATTGCCATAAGCTCGATACTGGTCCTGGAATCCAGATTGCCCGTCGGCTCATCGGCCAGGATGATCTGCGGGTCGTTGACGAGGGCCCTGGCGATAGCAACACGCTGCTGCTGGCCACCCGAAAGCTGGCTCGGGTGGTGCTCCTCCCGGCCGGCGAGGCCGACCGCATGAAGGGCCCTCAGCGCCTTGGCTCGGCGATCGCGAGCCGTGGTGCCATTGTAGAGAAGCGGAAGCTCCACATTCTCCACCGCGCTGGTCCTGGCCAGGAGGTTGAAGGTCTGAAAGACGAATCCGATCTTCTTGTTCCGGATCCCGGCCAGTTCATCTCGATCGAGCTCCCCCACGTTGACGCCGTCAAGCCGGTAGCTTCCGGATGTCGGTGTATCCAGACAGCCAAGGATATTCATAAACGTGGACTTGCCCGAGCCGGAGGGCCCCATGATCGCCACAGAGTCGCCGCGCTCGATCCGAAGTGAAACCCCTCTCAAGGCCTGGACTGTGACATCGCCGAGCCGGTAGTGCTTGACCAGGCTGTCGATCTCGATGAGCGCTGCCATGATCCTCTCCTATAACCTTGGCCCACGCCCGCCAAACGGCTGGGCCGGGCCGCCCGCAGCCGAGCCTTCTTTCGCTACGAGCCCGACGATCACCTCTTGTCCTTCCTTGAGATTGCTGTCGGTGACCTCGCTGAAGCTGCCGTCGGTGATCCCGAGCTTCACCGTGACCGGCCGTGGCTTCCTGTCGTCCCCAAGGATCCAAATTGTCTGGTCACCCCCGGCCTTCCGGGGCCCGCGGACACCCGGCACCCCGTCACCCCTCGGCGGCCCCTGGGCAGTTCGAACGGACGCATCCCCTCCTCGCTTCGGCTGCTCCTTGAGGTCGGGAGGCCGAAACCGCAGGGCAGCGTTGGGGATCTTGAGGACATTCTCTTGCCTGTCCACCAGGATCTTGACGTTCGCCGTCATCCCAGGGAAGAGTTTGAGATCAGGGTTAGAAACCGCAACCACGGCATCGTAGGTGATCACGTTCTGGACGTTGATCGCCGCCTGCCGAATCTGCACCACCTTTCCCCTGAAGGTCTCACCCGGGTAGGCATCCACTGTAAAGGTGGCGGGCTGCCCCACCCGGACCCTCCCGATGTCGGCCTCATCCACGTTCGTGTCCACCTGCATCTTGGTCAGATCCTGTGCGATCAGAAACAGGGTCGGGGCGGAGAGGCTCGCCGCCACCGTCTGCCCGACATCCACGTTCCGCGACACCACGGTCCCGTCCACCGGCGCCCGGATATAGGTATGGTCGAGATCGATCTGCGCCTGCTTGAGGGCGGCT
>JACQEV010000260.1 GCA_016200385.1 Candidatus Methylomirabilota bacterium | reverse complement strand
TACCACCGGTTGAACGAGTTCACCATCTCCATCCCCCCGCTTCGGGAGCGAAAGGAGGATATCCTCCTTATCGCTAAGCGGTTCCTGGAGGAGGCAAGGATGGAGCTGAAAAAGAATATTCGGGCACTGGCGGAGGAGACCGTGACGATTCTCCTCAACCACCCCTGGCCGGGGAACGCTCGGGAGCTGAAGAACGTCATGAGGCGGGCGGTGCTGGTCAGCCGAGATGTCATCCGCCCCGAACACCTCTCGATCGGCGGGCCGAGGACCATGGCGACCTTCCCCCCGGCGGCGTTCGAGGCATCCAGCGTGGGAGCACACTCCTTCAAAGAGACCCTCAAAAAGACCCAGGCCGAGGTCGAAAGAAGGATGATCCTTCAGGTGCTGAAGGAGAGCAAAGGTAACCAAAGCCGCGCGGCGAGAATCCTCAATCTCGATTATAAAACGTTTCGGACCAAGGTGAAACGCTATGGCATCCGACCCCGGGAGTTCGCACCCTAACTAGGGTCGTCTCACCCCGAGTTTGCGCCTGTCCTTCCCCCTCCATCACTCCCCCTGAACCCTTACGCCAAAAAAATTTTCCCCGCAATGCCGAGCGCTTCTCCGCTTCCCTCGGAAGCCTCCAGAATCGTGTAGAGAGTTCTCAGGTTGCATATCTGGCGAGGAGCTACTGCTGGTCAACCCAGAAGCGGTCCGAGTCCCCGGCTCCCCCCTCGTCTTGCCCGACCGGCCCCCTAGGCCTCTCAATTGCACAGAGAGCATGCGGGGGCAGACACGTGGGTCAGCCCTCGGCGCGGTAGGAGAACGCCCCTTGTAGTGAAACTCGTGTCGCTTTTCTCATATATGGTGACATGAGACGATGAGCAGGGGGATGATCAGGACTTCATCAGCGAGCCCTTCGAACTCGATGGAATCTCGGCCCTCCTTGAGGCGGATCATCAAAGAGGACCTAGAAAGCCCCTCGCCAGGGCCGATGAACGGTCCTGAGGGGCAAACGGAAAGGAGGTGAGTGAGCATGGCAGTAGAGAAGACAATCGCGTCGTCCAGCCTGGTAGAGGTGGTGGACCGGATCCTGGACAAGGGCGTGGTTATCGATGCCTGGGTGCGCGTCTCCCTGGTGGGGATCGAGCTCCTGGCCATCGAGGCCCGGGCAGTGGTGGCCTCCGTCGAGACGTACCTGAAGTACGCCGAGGCCATCGGCCTGACCGCCACGGCGGCTGCGTCGGCATAAGGCCGGCTGCCAGGATCAGTGAGGGGTCTCTGCCGGCGCATCCTTGAGCGGAAGACCGCAGAGAGCGTGTCTCGCCAGGATCTCTCTCCTTACTCCTTACTAATATCAGAGGGCGCATCGACGCCCCAGGAGGGAACTGTGTCAACCAGAAAAAAAACAAAGAAGGCCCCTGAGACGTTTCACTTCGAAGAGAAGGATTTCGCAGAAAAGGGAGAACTAATGGGAACGGCGGAGGGGATGCGGAATCTGACCCAGCAGATCGCCAATGCGTTCGAGGCCCGCGTGGCAAGGGTGGCGGACCTCCGGCAGGAGACCGCTGCAAAGCTGAAGGGCTTTCGGCAGGGGATGAAAAACGTTCAGCACGAGCTCAGACGCAAGGCAGCGGATCTCAGGCGATTCCTCGGTACTACCGAGTCTTCCCGGCTGAGGGACTTCCAGGAGATGCACGAGGGCATCCAGGCCGGGCAGGAGGTGAGGAGCCGACAGCTCGGAGGGATGCTGGCCGGGTGCCGAGAGATGGTGTCCGGGATCCGACGGGAGCGTGAGGCTGCGGTCGGCCACTGGCAGAGTATGGCCGTCGCGTTGGCGTGGAAGCGCGGCAGCGCCAGCCGATGAGGGAAGGATATACCTCGCGTACACGAATGACCACTAATCATTTCGCAGAGCAGATGGGGTGCCTGGCCCGGGAGGTCATCGCCTCCTACGAGGCCAGGGTCTCATCGGTGGAGCAGATCATCGAAGCCACGCACGAGATGCTAGAAACCTCCAGAAACCAGCGAGAAGCGATGAGGGGGCAGCTCAGGGAGACCCTGTCCCGGGCTGCCTCTCTCAGGAAGCGGGACTTCGACGGCATGATGCAGGGGATTCTCGCCCGCCAGGAGGCGCGCGAGAGGGCAGTTAAAGAGGCGATGAGAGGCTACTTGACGGAGCAGCGGGCACTGGCGGAGGCCCTGAAAGAAGCTCTGACCGGAGGGGAAGCGGAACAGATCGGGGCTATCAAGGGGCTGCTGGAGAGGATCGCGGCCAGGCGGGAAGCGCGGGAGCGGGAAGTCAAGACCCTCCTGGCCGAATTCCAAAGCAAGCAGAAAGTGATGGTCCAGGCCCTGGGGGGGCTCCTGTCCAACGGTGGTTCCGTCAGGGTCAAAGAGTTCAAGGCCACCCTGATGGCCATTCAATCCCAGCACTGGTCCAAGAGAGCGGAAGGGGATAAGGGTAGCAGTCTAAAGTGCAAGGAAGAACCGTGACCAAAAGAAAAAGTAGGAGGCATTCATGATTGAGGAACTCACGACAATCCTCGAGCCCACCCCGCTGCCGGATTTTGTGGAGACGAGGTATGTCAAAGACCTGACAGAGCGGGCCATGGGCTATATCAAGGCCGGCTTTCCGGTCCACTTCCGGGGGGCCTCGGGGACGGGCAAGACCACCCTGGCCCTCCACGTGGCCTCGAAGATCGGCCGCCCGGTGGTGATGATCCACGGCGACGAGGAGTTCACGACCTCGAATCTGGTTGGCGGAGAGTACGGCTATCGGCTGAGGAAGGTCATTGACCGGTTCGTTTCCCGGGTCCTGAAGGTGGAGGAAGACATGGTCAAGCGGTGGGTGGATAACCGCCTCACCGTCGCCTGCAAGTACGGCTTCACCCTCATCTATGATGAGTTCACCCGGTCCAGGCCTGAGGCGAACAACATCCTCCTCTCCATCCTCCAAGAGCGGATCATGGATCTCCCCTTCGGCCGGGGCGGAGAGGAGACCTACCTAAAGGTTGATCCGAACTTCACGGCCCTTTTTACCTCGAACCCCGAGGAGTATGCCGGAGTGCATCGGAGTCAGGATGCCCTCCGCGACCGAATGATCACGATGGATCTGGACGACTTCGACGAGGAGACGGAGGTGGCGATCGTCCGGGCCAAGTCCGGCTTCCCCCTGAAGGAGGCGGAGAAAATCGTCAAGGTTGTCCGGGTCCTCCGGGAGTCCGGCGCGTGCGAGTTCGCGCCCACCGTCCGCGGCGCCATCATGATTGCCAAATCCCTCCGGGTGGTGAATGGCCACGTGAAGGGCTCCAGCGGGATTTTCCAGCAGGTTTGCCAGGATATCCTGTCCTCGGAGACCAGCCGGATAGGGAGCAAGAGCAATCAGGCCAAGGTCAGGGAGTTGGTGAAGAAGTTTGCCAAGCAGTACTGCTGAGAGGAGGTACGGCAGATGCCGATAAAGGGTGTGACCGACGTGAGCGGGCTCAGGGACATCCGGAGTCTGCACACCAGTGGGCGGCGCTCCATGCCAAAAGTCCAGAGTTCCGCCTACCTCGACCTCTATATGTTGCAAAAGGCGAAGGACCGACTGGAGAAGGAGGCGGCCCTTCTGGCAAAGCGTAACCAGACAATCCAGAAGCGCCTGGCGGAGATTCAGAACCAGATGGAGGGCCTGGAGCAGTCAGCGCGGTCGGAACGCCCGAGTAATGGAGGGAAAAAGGCAGCAGAGCCGAATGGCCCCACGAAGAGAAAGTGGAAAAAGTTTGCCCTGAAGTACTGATGAAGGGGATGGGCGTTGTCATGAAGCTCGTGGAGTGGGCGTCCTTGCGAAGGCGGGCGGTCGCTGTCCAAGCGGAACGATCGCCGTGAAAGCCCTCCACCTCTACTGCGTGGTCGGAAACGGGAGGGAGGTGGACTCCCACCTTAACGGACTCGACGACCGCCCGGTCTCCGCCATTCGTCATCGCGATCTGGCGGCCCTTGTGAGCCTTGCTCCCGTCCGGGCCTACAAGTCCATGAACAGGGAGGAAGTAGTCCCGTATCTCTTTGTCCATCAGGCCGTCATCGAGCAGGTTATGAAGCGGCACGCGGTGGTCCCGGTGAAGTTCGGGACCACAGCCCGGGATGAGACGGAGGTTCAGAAAATCTTGGAGAACGGCTCCGCTCAGCTCACGGCGGCGCTGGAGGCCATGGAGGGGAAGATCGAGCTGGACGTGGTGGCCCAGTGGCCGGATCTCCACTCAGTGTTCAGGCAGATCGGGGAGGAGCCAGAGATCAGGAGACAGAAGGCCGCGCTCGAGGTCCGGCCCCCGCAGGAAGCCATGGAAGAGCGAGCCGACACGCCGCACATCG
>JACQEV010000253.1 GCA_016200385.1 Candidatus Methylomirabilota bacterium | reverse complement strand
GGGTAGGGGCGACCCGGCGGGTCGCCCCTGCACTTGAAACGCCACACTCGACACTCGACACTCGACACTCGAAACGTCATACTGGAATCTCATTAATACTGAAGATGGCCAACAGCATCGAGAGGACGATGAAGCCGACGATTGCTCCGAGGCAGAGGATCAGGAGCGGCTCCAGCAGAGAGGTCAGGCGCTTGACGGTCCGCCGCACGCGCTCATCGTAGGTGTCTGCCACCTTGATCAGCATCTCTTCCAACTTCCCGGTCTCCTCCCCCACCTTCGCCATATGGATGGAAAAGGAGGGGAAGACGCCGGTGGCGCGCAGCGGGCCGCTGATCCCCTCGCCACGCTTGATCCCTTCCTGCAGCCGGGACATGGCACCTGAGATCACTCTGTTGGTGATGGTCTCCTTGACGATGGCGGCTGCGGCCAGCACCGGGACGCCGCCATGAAGAAGCGTCCCGAAGGTCCGGGCGAAACGAGAGACTTCGATCTCCCTGATGAGGCCGCCCAGCAGCGGGAGTTTGAGCTTCCACTCATCCCACTGAAGCCTTCCCTGCTCTGTCTGCAGATAGGCTCGAAGGGCCATCAAGCCCACGACGACCACGCCCAAAAATACCCACCAGTAGTTGGTGGTGAAGGTGCTGATCGCCAGGAGGATCCTGGTTGGTAGCGGCATGAGCTGCTTGGTGTCGGCAAAGATCTGGGCAAAACGCGGGATGACGAAATTCATCATCACCACCACAGCGGCGCCGCCTACCAGGACCAATAGGAGCGGATAGATCAGGGCTGAGGTCACCTCGTCCCTGACCGCCTTCGACCGCTCCAGGAACCCCGCGAGGCGCGAGAGGATCGTCTCCAGCACCCCGCTCGCCTCCGCCGCCTTGACCATGTTGACGTACAGTTTGGAGAAGAGTCGAGGATGTTTGGCCAGACTGTCGGCCAGTGAACTCCCTCCCTGGACATCGGCCAGGATGCCGCGCAGAATCGACCGGAATCGAGGGTTATCGGTCAGGTCCAAGAGGATCGCCAGGCTCCGATCGAGCTCCATCCCGGCCTCGAGCAACGTCGCAAGCTGCTGAGTGAAGGCCAGGACATCCTGGGCAGAGGGGCCCCTGGCAAAGCGGGTCGGGAGCCGAGCGAGGCCGGGTCGGGCCTCGGCTGACGTACCGGGTTGTCCGACCTTGATTGGGTAGTAGCCGTTAGCCCGCAGCCAGGCCACGACCACCCGCTCGTCGGCGGCCTCCATGCTTCCCCGGATGACTTTCGCAGAACGATCAGTGGCAGTGTATTGGAATGTGCCCATACCCGGTTTCTCTTGTATTGACACCAACTTTCGCGCTGAGGTTTAACAATATACCAACTATCCTCGGAGTGTTCAACAGAAATCCATATTGTAAATCCCGCGAAGGAGACACAAAAAAGCAGATAGGCGGCACCTATCTGCTTGGCCAAAACCTCTCGCATCAGGGGGTGGCTCTTCTCACCCTTCCTCTTTCGTGACACGAAGCAGATCCTCGAGCGTGGTCACCCCCTGCTCAACCTTTTGCCAGCCGTCCTCCCACAGCGTCCTCATGCCCAGCGCAATCGCCTTCTGCCGAATCACATTGGAATCGGACTTCTCCAGGATCAGCCGCTGGATCTCCTCGCCGATCGGCAAAAACTCGAAGATGCCCTTACGCCCGCGGTACCCGGTGAAATTACAGGCGGCGCACCCCTTACCTTTGAACACTTGCAGCGGGCCATCGACCACAGTTCTAATCCCCATCTTCCTGACTGCTGCAGGGTCCAACTGATAGGGCTCCCGGCACTCGTGGCAAATGACTCGGACCAGGCGCTGCGCCAGGACCGCCACCAGGACGCTGGAGACCAGGTAGTTTTCAATCTCCATGTCCAGCAGGCGGGTGATCGCGCCTGGCGCATCGTTCGTGTGCAGTGTGCTGAAGACCAGATGGCCAGTCAGGGCCGAATGGATGGCGATATCCGCTGTCTCGGCATCACGGATCTCTCCGACCATAATGACGTCGGGATCCTGGCGGACGATCGAACGGAGCCCGTTGGCAAAGGTCAGGCCGATCTTGGGCTTCACGTGGATCTGATTGACACCCCGGAGCTGGTACTCCACCGGATCCTCGATCGTGATGATCTTCTTGTCGGTGGAGTTGATCTCGCTCAGCACCGTATAAAGGGTGGTGGTCTTCCCGCTTCCGGTCGGGCCGGTCACCAGGATCATGCCGTGGGGTTTCCGGATCAGGCGCTGGAACTGCAGGCGAACGTCGTCGGGAAAGCCCAGCTCCCCCAAGCTCAAGAGGAGACTGCTCCGGTCCAAGATCCGCATCACGACGCTCTCGCCATACAGCGTCGGGACCGTGGAGACCCGGAGGTCCAGATCCTTGTCCAGAATCTGGAGCCGGATCCGGCCGTCCTGCGGGAGCCGTCGCTCGGCGATGTTCATCTTCGCCATGATCTTGACCCGGGATATGACGGCCCTTTGCAGTCGCTTCGGGGGGGACTCATGGTCCAGGAGGACACCATCCACGCGGTAGCGGATCCGAAGCGTATCCTCGAACGGCTCGATGTGAATGTCGCTGGCCCGCGCCTCCACCGCCCGGGTAATCAGCAGGTTGACGAGCTGGATGACGGGCGCCTCGGAAGCGAGATC
>JACQEV010000266.1 GCA_016200385.1 Candidatus Methylomirabilota bacterium | reverse complement strand
GAGTGGAACCGCGGCCGGGTCGAAAATCCGAACCTGGGCTACAAGCTGCGTCACAAGGAAGGCTACTTCCCGGTGCCGCCGGCCGATCAGTTGATGAATCTGCGCAATGAAATGATGCAGACCATGATCGACTGCGGCATGGACGTCGAAGCGCAGCACCACGAAGTGGCCACGGCTGGGCAGTGCGAGATCGACTTGCGCTTCCAGAATCTGGTCAAAATGGCCGACCAGATGTGCATGTACAAGTACATCATCAAGAACGTGGCACGGCGTCATAATAAGACGGTCACGTTCATGCCCAAGCCGCTGTACGGCGACAACGGGTCCGGCATGCACACCCACATCTCGCTGTGGAAGGGGAGCGAACCGCTGTTTGCCGGCAGCGGCTACGCCGGTTTGAGCGAGATGGCGCTGCACGCCATCGGCGGCATGCTCAAGCACGCTCCGGCGATCCTGGCCTTCTCGAACCCCACGACCAATAGCTACAAGCGGTTGGTGCCGGGATACGAGGCGCCGGTCAACCTGGCCTACTCGCAGCGCAATCGCTCGGCCTCGTGCCGCATTCCGATGTATAGCGCCAGCCCCAAGGCCAAGCGCGTTGAATTCAGCTGCCCCGATCCGAGCTGCAATCCCTACCTGGCCTTCAGCGCGATGTTGATGGCGGGCCTCGACGGAATCCAGAAGAAGATTGACCCCGGCAAGCCGATCGACAAAGACCTGTATGAACTCGAGCCGGAGGAAGCAAAGGGAATCAAGCATTTGCCGGGGAGCCTGGAGGAAGTCCTCGATGCCCTGGAAGCCGACCACGAGTTTCTGCTGAAGGGCGATGTCTTCACCCGGGATGCCATTGAGACGTGGATCGAGTACAAGCGGAAGAACGAGGTCGATCCGATCCGGCTCCGCCCTCACCCCTGGGAGTTCGCCCTGTACTTCGATATCTAGTACTTGATTGCCATAATACACGTACGTCCTTCCCGCAGTCCTTAAGCGGGAATCGATTGATTTTGCTGGATTTCCGCTTTCACGGGTATGACAATGTATGTGCGCTAACTTTCGCAATCAAGTACTAGTCTCTATCAGCGCAAGCCGCAAACGGCTCCGGATGTTCATCCGGGGCCGTTTTGCTTTTCCGAAGCTCGATGAGCGGCATCCCGTCGAGCACTATAAAAATGGACTATCCGGAAGAGTCCCGCGTCTACATCCAGGGTTCTTGAGGTCGCTGGCACGGATACCATTTGCGAGGTGTGGGGCCGCCGTGGTAAACTCCCACGAATTGTACTATCCTGACATCGCGCATGACGCCGACAGGGGAGAAAGGAGAGAGAAAATGAGACGGGTGGTTACTTGGTTGGTCGTGACGGTGTTCGGAATTGCGGTCACAGGCTGCGCAACCACGCAGCAGCCTGGCGTGTACGCCTATCCTAAGCAGGGGCAAACCGTGGAGCAGTTTAACCGTGATCAGTTCGAGTGCCAGGAATGGGGCAAGCAGCAGAGCGGGTTTGACCCTGGCACGGAGACCGCCAAGGGTGCAGGGCTCGGGGCTATCATTGGCGCGCTAGGTGGCGCGGCGGCGGGTGCAGCCATCGGGGCCGCAACGGGCAGCGCCGGGACGGGTGCAGCCATCGGGGCCGCTACCGGCGGGATCGGCGGGGCCGCGGTCGGCGGCGGCATCGGGTACACCAAAAACAAGGATGGGTACGACAGGGCCTACTCGGCGTGCATGACAGCGCGCGGGTATGTGGTCAGGTAGCCCGCGCTTCCCTGATGAAGTAGCGTCCAGTGGCGGGTCCGCCTCAATAGGATAGAGTGATGCTTATGGCTCTTGGGGCCGCGAGGTGTTCAATGCTGCGCCGAATCCGCATTCTCACTAGCCTCTTCCTTTTCCTGCTGCTGTTGAGCGGCACGCCGATAAGCCCTCGGCCGGCAGAAGGGGGCCGACTGGTCGGGTTTCAGCTCGAGCTCAATGAGCAAGGCCAAACAGGTGAGGAAAGAGAGCGCGAGCTCCAGTTGGATCAAGAGGTCATGGGGCAAGTGTTGAATAACTACGTCCTTGCGATTGATCCGGTTCGGCTGGCTGTTGGCGCCATTGAAGGGATGAGTTCCGCTGCTGGAGGAGAACGGATTACCGCGGAACGCCAGGGGGATACTGTCACGATGCAGGCCGGGAACGAGTCGGTCGTTCTACCACTCACCAGGGACGAGAAGATAAATCGCGAGAGATTGGCCGTCGCCTATCGCTTCATCCGGAAGAATGCACCGAACGTCCCCGCGCAAGAACTCGCCTATGGCGCAATCGATGGGATGCTGGCCCAGCTCGATCCTCATAGCTCGTTCATGCCGCCAGAGATGTACAGAGAGATGCAACTGGAGACCCAGGGAAACTTCGGCGGGGTGGGGATCCAGGTTGCTGTGAAAGACCGGCAACTCACGGTTGTCACGCCGATCGCGGGAACGCCAGCCGACCGTGCCGGCCTGCAGCCCGGCGATAGACTCGCGAAGATCGATGGCGCTCCTGTGCAAGAGATGACCTTGATGGAAGCTGTCAAGCGCCTGCGGGGGGCTGCGGGGAGCAACGTGACGCTGACCATCCTGCGACAGGATTCCCCCGGGCCATTCCAGGTCGCTCTCACCAGGGAGATCATCGCGCTCAAGCCGATCAAGTCGATTGAACTGGAACACGCCGTCGCCTATGTCAAGATCAACGGCTTTTCCGAACAATCGGGTCGGGATGTTCAGCAGGCGGTCAAGGGTCTGAGCGGCAAGCGCATGCAGGGCCTCATTCTGGACCTCCGCGGGAATCATGGCGGCCTGTTCAACGAGTCGATCAGAGTCGCTGAGTTGTTCCTCAACACAGGCCAGCCGATTGTCTCGACCGTAGCGAGGGCAAAGAACCAGTCGGCGGAATTCAAGACGACCCACTCCGGCCCGCTGCTCAAGGTCCCGGTGGTTGTCCTGGTTGACGGCGGCTCGGCGAGCGCCTCAGAAATCGTCGCAGGGGCCCTTCAGGACCTGAAGCGGGCGCTCATCGTCGGAAGGAAGACCTACGGCAAAGGGTCGGTCCAGACGATCATTCCCCTGAGTGATGGCTCGGCGTTGCGTCTGACCACGGCCAAGTATTTCACCCCGCTTCGCCGATCCATCGACGGAGAGGGGATACATCCTGATCTGGTGGTCCGCGACCAGGCAGAGGAAAGGTCTTCGGCCAAATCGAATGGCCAGGAGTCAGCGCAAGGCAAGAAACGCCAGCGATCCCTGGTCAACCAGGAGCGGCAACGGAAGATCGCCGATGATGATGGCGATCCTTCAGTGGTTATTGGCAGGCGTGACACAGTCGATCCCAGTAAGGACCCCCTTCTAGATCTCGCCTGGCGAACGCTTCTGGTAGCACAGGGCCCGGAGGTGGACAAGCTGCTCAGCACGGCGAGGGCGCTTCTTCCCGTGGAGCGTGGCGCCGCCCTTGACTCGCCGGTCGGCTCCTCGGTCTCCCAGTAGATCATTTCCACATCTGGGTGTGCCCCACAACTAAGGCTCACGCAGCAAATTTTCCCACACCGCCTGAGCGCTTCCTACGCTTTTCGCTATCTGCCCAAGCTGCTCCGTTCTCCCGTTCCGAATTGCCACTTTTCGTGGAAGAAACACTCCCGCTCTACGACAGATACCGATGAACGAAGGTATGCCTGTCGTGTCCCTGATCCCCGGACGCCGGCCCTCTTCTCACGGGGAGAGGGGGAAAACGGTGCGGCTTGTTTCAGCGATCGAACGAGAGGTCGGCGTAAGCCAATGAAGACATCCATCAACCTTTCACGGACTTTGAGGATCGTCATCATTGCTCTGGTCTCATCAGGGACACTCGCATCTGCATCGCCCGGCCCGCCCTATCGTGTAGACGAGACGGCTGGCGTGTTAACTGTAATCGGAGTCGGGCGGCCCCCCGGACAGGTCCAACACCAGGCACAGGCCCGCCTTCTTGCTGAGCGGGCGGCCATCACCAATGCGTACGGAGCAGCGGCCAGTTTGCTGTCGGAGGCAATGCCACAGGCTGTCTCAGGTCAGGAGCGACATTCGGTATTCCTCCGTGGCGGCCGGATCGCTCGAAGCGACCTCATGCCGGACGGGTCGGTGCAGGTGGAGCTAGAGATTCCGATTAGCCGGGAGCTGGCGGCAACGATAAGTGAAATCATGCGAGGAAGGCGAGCAGCCGAAAGCCAGGAGGCAGAGAGGGCGGGTCTCGGGCACCAGGAATTCGTGGCCCGGCACACCGTCCGCGGCCCGAAGGCCATTCCGCTACAGGAATGGATCGACCGGTACCGAATCGGGACGTGGACGCCCCGTGATCAATGAGCGTCGCCTGACGGACGTCTGAGTGTGGTTGTGATCGCGCATCACGAAGGGAGGTGAGCATGATGCAGAGGTTGAACCTTTGGGGCGCGCTGGTCGCCATCATTCTGGGGTCAGCGGGTTGTTATGTAGTCCCCGTGCAGGAGGCGGTGCCGCCTCCGCCCCCGGCATATCCAGTGCAAACGGCTCCGACCGCTCCGTCGCCTCCTTATAGCTATGTGGGACCAACCGACCCGCAGCGGCCCCCGCCACCTGTGTTGGTCCCTCGGTAGCGGACGCAACGGTGACGCAAACCGACCTCCTGGGAAGACCACTTGATCGCATGCGAGCGGGGACGGCATCGACGTTCCCGCTCGCTGTTTTTTCGGCCAAGCGAAGCCGTTAGAACTTTACATCACATGGGGAGTGTGCTACCACAATCATGTGATGCAGAACGAAGAGTTCCCACCTTCGATCGAGCGGCTGGCCGCTGCTGGCTGCCGGGATCCAGAGCAGGCCCGTCGGAATCTCGAGCGTTTAGCCGGGCCCTCACATCTGTCCTTGTTCCAACTGATCCTTCCACTTCTGATGGATCGTCTCGCGAACCTTCCGGACCCGGACATGGCCCTCAACAACCTGGAGCGGTACGCCGAGGCCGTCCTCGACCGTGGATTCCTGTTCTCGCTCTTTCGGGATAGCCCGAAGTCTCTCGATCTTGCGCTCACCCTCTTTGGAAGCTCGCAGCATCTTTCCGACATCCTGATCCGCTTTCCACAGGATTTTCACTGGCTCCTTCAACCGGGCCTCCTGCGCCAGACCAGGTCCAAGGAGGAGCTGGTGGAAGATCTGAACGGGCTGGTCGCTCGGGTGAAGACGCAGGAGCGGGCGTGGGCAGCCCTTCGCCGATTCAAGATGCGGGAGACGCTGCGGATCGGG
>JACQEV010000019.1 GCA_016200385.1 Candidatus Methylomirabilota bacterium | reverse complement strand
CGCGCGTGGGGCCGGTCGGATCCAACCCGCTGATAGGCGGCGCGCGAGCGGCCCAGAGTGCGGGTGGAAAATTGCTGATGCGAATCAAGAAATGACTCCGGGCACCTTTCCTTCCCGTGAAAGTGAGAACACGAGACCTGCTCAGGCAAGAACACCTCCTTTGATCTCCGAAAGAAGGCCGAAGAGTTTTCTGGCAAGATCTTCGTGTTGCCGCACGTTATGGGCAAAGAGGCCGAATCGCTTGATCTCGTGCAGATCCACCGTTCTGATAAATTTTCCCGGCTCGAAGAGGCTTAGGTCGAGAGCCTGGAAGCACGAACGCTTCTCGCCCGCGTTCTCCGTGACAAATGCGAGACAGAGATTGGGCCATTTTTCCTGAGCTGGAACCAACTCGCTGTCTTCTCCGCGTTCCTTCTCCCGAGCCAGGTATCTCACCAAGTTCGAACGATATTTAACCTCGATCATGTGGGTTTGGTAAACCCCAC
The DNA here is from genome assembly GCA_016200385.1 of Candidatus Methylomirabilota bacterium. GTDB lineage: Bacteria > Methylomirabilota > Methylomirabilia > Methylomirabilales > Methylomirabilaceae > Methylomirabilis. Next base: position 4,982 of record JACQEV010000019.1, on the reverse strand, counting down.
GGGACTCCCGACCTACAACTTCCTTCATGGCTAGGAAGTCAGGGGTGAAGGAGTCGTCTCTTCCCACCTTCATCATACCGCGCAGATCGCTCTCCCTCCCAAAGCGGGTCATCTTGAACTCCGCCCTTCTGAAGATCGACTCCACGAGAGCCTCAGCGATGCGACCTTTGATGTTGTTAAGGTCCACCGGGCGTGTCGGCATGTTAGTTTCCTGTCCCTCCCGCAATGTCAAAATTCAAAAAAGCTTTTTTCCGTCCACTAACCCGCTCTCCACACACTGCCACACAATGCGCTCGAAAAATCCCCGAAACAAATCCACGCCCCAACGCTTCCGCGCTTTGCTCAGCACGCTATTGTATAGTTGTTTGTGGGACATAACACTAGAAGCGGGAGTCTCCATCCCGCACTCCGATAAGCGGATGGGCGAAGCCCAAGCGAGCGACCAATTGACTGAACCAAACTGTTTCAATCTTTCTGCGTTCGCTTCAATCATCTCTATCGTTTCAATTCTAGGCGTCGCGAGCGATCCGCTTATCTATTGAATATATTGGTCAGCATATTCCCGCGCTCAATCGTCTGACGAGTGCGGCAATTCTCCCCTGTTTCCAAGGACTTGTCAAGGTCTGCCGGAACCCGCCGGGGTCGGCAAACATTGATCAGCATAATCCCATTATGGCTGCAGCGAATCGAGCGCGGAAGTGCATGCATTTGGCGGCAGTGTCCTAATCTGCAATCCTTGCGAGCTTATCCATCAATTTGAGACACTTTCACTCGGTGCAAACCTGTGGTCGGAAGCGGCCAAACATGGTATCATTGACTCATATTCTCAGCTTTCCATGAGGGCTGGCGAGGGATGGCGGAGAGGGCAGGGGCTATTGAAGAGGGCACTGGCGCAATGGTTCAGGAGGGGCTGAACGCCGCGCAGCAGGCGGCGGTGGCCCATGGCGATGGGCCCCTGCTCGTCATCGCTGGTGCCGGGACGGGAAAGACCACCGTCATCACCCACCGGATCGCCCACCTGATCAACACCAAACGCGCCCGCCCGGAGCAGATCCTCGCCATGACCTTCACCGAGAAGGCGGCGGCGGAGATGGAACGGCGGGTGGACCTGCTGGTCCCGTATGGGTTCACCGATACCTGGATTTCGACCTTTCACGCCTTTGGGGACCGCGTGCTTCGGGAGAACGCCCTGGTGCTCGGGTTGAGCCCGGACTTCCGCCTGCTCACCCAGGCGGAGCAGGTGATCTTCCTCCAAGAGCACCTCTTCGAACTTCCGCTCGACTACTTCCGGCCACTCGGTAATCCGATGAAGCACGTCCAGGCCCTGCTGCAACTGTTCAGCCGGGCCAAGGATGAAGATGTCGGTCCCCAAGCGTATGCGGCGCTTGCGGAACAGCTCGAGAAGCAGGCGATCGCTGCTCCCGATGATGAGGTGCTGGCGGAACGCGCGAAGCGGGAGTCGGAGATTGCCCAAGCGTATCAGCGCTACCAGGAACTGATGGCCCGAGAGGGGAAGCTGGACTTCGGGGACCTGATGACGCAGACCCTCACATTGTTGCGGGAACATCCGCTCGTGCTGCGACAGATGCAAGAGCGGTTTCGGTATATCCTGGTAGATGAGTTCCAGGACACCAACTATGCGCAGTTTGAGATCGTCAAGCTGCTGGCCGCCACGCACCGGAACGTCACCGTGGTGGGCGATGACGACCAGTCGATCTTCAAGTTCCGGGGGGCCTCCATCAGTAATATCTTGAATTTCCGAAAGGAGTGGCCGCAGAATGCCGACGGCTCGGCCATAGAGAGCCTGGTCTTCCAGATATATCACGAGGAGGCCGACTGGGCTGCCGGGAAGATCCAAGAGTTCGTCGAGGCAAAAGAGTACGCGCCGGGGAGCATCGCCATCCTGGTCCGCCGAAACAGCGATGCCGATCCGTTCCTCCGGGCGCTGAACATGAAAGGAATTCCCTGGAGGTTCAGCGGAGCCAGGGGGCTGTACGACAGGGAGGAGATCCGGCTGGTCGTCTCATTCCTCCGGCTGCTGGCTGACCCACACGACTCTCTGAGCCTCTTTCATTTGGCTGGCTCAGATATCTATGGGATGCCGGCGGCCGATCTCGTCCTCTGCAACGGCTATGCTTCTCGAAAACGTCGGAGCCTCTACGAGGTGCTCACCGAGATCACGAGGCGGCCTGGAAGTATCCCTGAACTCTCTGGGGTCTCGTCCGAGGGGATTGCCACCGCCAGCGCCATTTTGGACGACCTTGATCGCTATCTCGGGAAGGCCGCTCGAGAGGCGACGGGCCGCATCCTCTACGACTTTCTCATGGAGCGCCCCGGCTACTGCAAGCGTCTGGTCCGTTCGAATTCCCCTCGTGATCATCAACGGGTCGGGAACCTGGCCGAGTTCTTCGGCGTCGTTCAGCGATTCGGCGAGGTGGCGCCCCAGGATCGCGTTGCCGGCTTTGTTCCGTATCTCACGATGCTGATCGAGGCGGGAGAGGACCCCCCCATCGCGGAGGGTGAGGAGGCGGCGGAAGCGGTTCAGGTCTTGACGCTGCACAAGGCCAAGGGCCTCGAGTTCGAGGCGGTCTTTCTCGTGGGCCTGGTGGAGAAGCGGTTTCCCTCGGTCGGTCGGCGGGAGGCGATCGCTCTACCGGAGGAGCTGATTAAGGACCTGCTGCCGTCCGGCGACTTTCACTTGCAAGAGGAGCGGCGCCTATTTTACGTCGGTCTGACCCGCGCGAAGCGACACCTTTTCCTCACACGGGCCAGGGATTACGGGACCAAGCGGGAGTGGAAACGGAGCCGTTTCCTGGCGGAGGCGCTAGAGCTGCCAAAAGAGGAGGAGGACCATCCCTGGCGAGGGGCGCCGGAGGCGGTGATCGGTCGCGCCGCTCCACCTCCAGACATCGAGCCCGATCTCTGCGTGTCGGCCGACACGCCTCTGAACCTCTCTCACTACAAGATCGATGACTATTTGACCTGTCCGTTGAAGTACAAGTACGTCCACATCCTCCGGGTGCCTGTCCTCAGGGATCAGGCGGTCGTCTATGGCGCCGCGCTGCACCGGGCCGTTCAAGCGTATCATAACCGTCGCGTTCAGGGCGTGCCGATGTCGCTCCAGGAGTTGATCGACTCTTTTGAGGATCACTGGGTCAACGAGGGGTTCATCTCGCGGGAACATGAGGAGCGGCGGCTGCAGGAAGGCCGGGACGCTCTGGCACAGTTCTATGCCTTCGCCGAGGCCGCGCCGCCACCCACCTCCGTCGAGAAGAAGTTCCGGTTCCAGCTAGGCCACGACATCGTCACCGGCTATCTGGACCGTCTGGACGAGCGGGCGGGCGAGACGGTGATCATTGACTATAAGACGTCTTCGGTCCGGGATCAAAAGGACGCGGACAAAGACGCCAGGGAAAGCCAACAGCTTGCACTATACGCCCTGGCCTACCGAGAGGCGATTGGCCGGTTGCCCGACCGTGTGGAGTTGCATTTCCTGACCCCGGGTGGAGTGGTGGTGGGGCGAGCTTTCAAAGGGGAAAAGGAGCTCGAGCGGGTGGCCGACCGGATCCGGACCGCTGCGGGTGGAATCCGGACCGGTCTCTTCCAGGCCACGCCCAATCCGTGGGTCTGCGGCTTTTGCGCCTTCAGGACCATCTGCCCCGCGACCGCCTGGACAGGGGAGCGTGAAGGATGAAGATCGGGATCGATCTCGACGACGTCCTGGCGATTTCGCTGCCTCACTACCTGCAAGCCTTCAACCGGCGTTTTGGCCTCACGGTCGATCTCGCCGACGGCGCGTGGAGGATCTTCGATAGGTTCCCCCAGATCCCTCGCCGGGAAGCCCACGACTTCTTTTCGAAGCTGATCGAAGATGGTTTCTTCCTATCGCGTCCGCTGATGCCTGGCGCCAGGGAGGCTGTGGAATCTCTGGCCGAAGAAGGTCATCGTCTGTTCATCGTCACCGGCCGCGCCGCGAGAGACGAGGCCGCAACCAGAAGCTGGCTGGAGCAGGTTGGGTTGCTACGCCATTTCGGCGCGGTGGTCCATAATCGGATCGAGCCGGTGCATCGCTACAAGTCGGGGGCCGCTTTTGAGTTACAGCTTGATCTCTTCATCGAGGATGAGCTGGCAGTAGCCACCGCTGTTGCCGAGACAGCCATCCCGGTTCTGCTGTTCGATCACCCGTGGAATCAGGGTATCCTACCGGAAAACGTACAGCGTGTCCGCTCGTGGGCTGACGTGCTCGGCCGGATCGGCGAGATGAACGGAAAAGAGGGAAAGCGGCAGGCCGGGGACAATCCTGCTCGAGCTGATCATCCCCGGCTCGCGTAGGCCGTGGGCAAGCTCGAGACAACCGAAGGAGATCGTTTCTTCTAATCGTGTTTTTCCTTGTAGATGTCCTTGGAGGCTTTATTGAGATCTTTGTTCAACTTTGCTCTCTCCTTGGGCCCCAGCCTGCCATCGTTGCGCTTGAAGCGCCGTTTCTCACGCTGGATTTTGGCTTCCTCACGCTCAAGCTTTGCCCCCTCCTTCGGTGTCAACGTGCCGCTCTCGATCCCTTCAGCGATCCGCCCCTGCTGGCGCTTCTGTCGCTCTTCGATCTCCCCGGCCCTGGCGAGGAACGGCTGGGTCAGGGTTACGACAAGCAGGGCACCTGTCATGATCACCCCGGTGAACCTCTTTATGGAGACGTCTCCCTTCAGTTGGCGGGGCAGCCCGTGGGTTGAAGTATTTGTTCAGTTAGAGGTGGACATTCGCGGGAGGTTTAGTCAGTCCCCGATAGGTTGTCAATTGATTGTGGAGGATGGGTTCTCATGATACCCGCATTCTGGTTGGTTCTCCTGTTGGCCGCCTTGGTCCTCTTGCTTGTGTTGGCGGTTCTGGTCCTCCTTCGCGGCCGGGGCCCGAGCCCGTTGGTGGAGGCGCTGGCGGCAGGGTTCCAGAAGAGCCAGGGTGAGCTGAGCGAAAAGCTCAGCCTTCTC
>JACQEV010000273.1 GCA_016200385.1 Candidatus Methylomirabilota bacterium | reverse complement strand
CTCGATCCAGCCACCTGTTCCTTCTTCGAGCCGCGCTTCGGCCATGACTTCAGCCAGGTGCGGGTGCATACTGACACCAAAGCGGCGGAGTCGGCACGAGCGGTCAACGCGCTGGCATACACGGTGGGACGCGACATCGTCTTCGGGGCAGGCGAGTACTCGCTGGGGACGACGGCGGGCCAGCGGCTCCTGGCCCATGAACTGGTGCACACGGTGCAGCAGGCGTCGGGTGCGGGGTCGCTCCCCGGCCCGCCAGTGGTCGCCCGCGCCGAGGACAAGAAGCCAGCGAGCGACGACGACCTGGCCCTGCTCCCGCAGGACAAGGTGGCGGCCTGGTACGGCCGGCTCGCCAACCTCTCCGAGAAGCAGGGCGGCGAACTGAGCGCGCTGTTCCTGAGGACCTGGCTCAAGAACCGCGATCCTAAGAAGAAGGTCACGATCCCGGCGCACCCGCACATCCTCACCAGCACCCCGGTCCTCACGACGCTGCCGTACCATCGCCGCGTCTACCTCACGGAGGAGAAGGCGCGCTTCACTGACGGCGGCGAGCGGTGGGCCGGCATCCTTCCGCGGCTCCAGGGGAAGCCCGGGTTCCAGAAGTGGGACGGGACCGGGACCCTCGCCCTGCACTACGAGGGCCTGGCGGAGGGCGAGAACCCGTACCTGGTCGCCGCCCAGTACAAGCTCGGGAAGCTCTCCAAGGCGGACGCGGACGTTTTCACCTCGCTGCACGGCTTCCAGCTCCGGACCGATGTGGAAGTCACGGCGGCCCCGACGGCCTCGAAAAAGCTCACGTTGACGTTTCAGAAGTTCGAGGCCCGCGCCCGCGACCGCTACGACTGGAACCCGGACAAGCACCTGAAGATGCCGAACCCGGACTTCGGGAGCAAAGGCCCGGAGGCGGTGCGACCGGACCTGAAGGAGATCGTCGTGTACCACAGCAACGCTAAGCGGGTGGAGGACGCTAAGCTGGCTGCCCCCTACGATCTGGAGTCGAAGCCCTGGACAGTGACCGACGCCGCCGTCACCGGCCCGGCGACGGTTGACCCGAACAAGGAGCCCGACTAGCGACATGACCCTGACTAGCAGTCCGAAGCTGTTGAAGGGGGCGCTGGTGGTGTACCAGCTCCCAGAGCTGCTGCCAACTATCACTGTGTACCCATACAAAATCGGAGCCGCTCATCCGCTCGCTACAGGGGCGGACGTCCAACGGCAGTGGAATAGGGAAACTCATCTGACAGTTGTCCTCCAGGGGGCGAGTTTCATTGAGACTGGAATATATTTCTTGGTCTGTTGTTGAGAGGAGGTGCGCTGGGATGGTGCTGAGCCCTTGGACCAAGCGCCTCATGCTCAGGCCCGTGGCGCACTGCCGCAGCGGGTGCCGTAGCGGGCGGTGAGGGGATGGAGCAAGCGGCCCTGCTGTCACTGATTGCCGCGCCTGTCGCCTTTACGCTCAGCGAGGCGACGGTCTTTGCAGACATGCGAGAGCGGGTGAAAAGCTGGAATCCCGGGCTAGGGAAGATCGCGGGCTGCGGCTACTGCCTGGGCCACTGGGCGGCCTTCGGACTGGTGGCGATTTATCGGGCAAGGCTCTTTCAGACCTGGTGGCTGCTAGACTATTTTCTTACGGCCTTGATCATCGCTTGGCTCGCTGCATTCCAGTGGGCGGCGCTGTGCTGGCTGATGGACAAGGCAGGAAAATAACAAATGCCAAAGGGCATGCGCCGTCAGGCCTGTGAGCAATCTGGACGGGGCATCCTCTGCGAGACGATGAGAGAGAAGGGCAACAACTCCGACGTCAAGGTTTGCAAGGCGGGTCGACCTTCGATGCAAGCGGCCCTTTCCGGGCAACGCCGGTGATGAGGGAGGGAGGAAGGAGGCTGTGCCGAGGACCTTGTTCGCCCGTGGATGCCGGGGTGGGATCGTTAAAAAGATCCAGCAAAGCTTGAGCCAGGAGGGTTACTACGCGGGAACGCTGGATGGACTCTATGGGGGCGGCACCGAGCGGGCCGTGAGCCTGTATCAAATGGAGCGGACCTTGGAGCCGACGGGCAAGGTGGATGACGTCACTTGGCAATCGCTGATGAGGATGGACATCCCGCCCGTCCAAGAGCGTTGCCTTCAACTGACCGCCGCCCTTGAAGGTCACGGGTTCGGGATGATCCAGGGGAACTGGGACGGGGCTTGGCTCACATGGGGCATGATTGGCTTCACCTTGAAGCACGGCGAGTTGAGCCGAATCGTCCTCGAGATATTCGAGAGCAACCCGGGGGCGGTGAGAGAGGCCTTCGGGAATCTGACGGATGAGCTGATCCGGATCATGCGGGCCACGAGGGCTGAGCAGCAGGCGTGGGCGAACCGCATCAGCGAAGGGCCGAAGAGGTTCAAAGTGATCGAGCCTTGGCGGTTGGCCTTCGCGCGGCTCGGGGAACAGGAGGGGGTGCAGGCAGTCCAGATCCGCCACGCCTACAAAGGTTACTTGAACCCGGCCTTGGAGACCGCGCGGCGGTATCGCCTGAACACGGAGCAGGCCCTCGCCCTCTGCTTCGACATCCAGGTCCAAAACGGGGGCATCGGGCCTGATGCGCGCGCAGCGGTCCGGGCCGCCCTGCAGGCCCGGCCTCCTCAGGACGAGCGCGCGCTTCGTATCCTTATCGCAAACGCCGTTGCCGACCTCGCCAGGCCGGAGTTTCGAGAGGACGTCCGGTCCAGGAAACTCACGATCGCCACCGGCAACGGACAGGTTCATGGAGAGCAGTTTGAGTTGGAAAGCTGGGGCCTGGGTGAATACCCGTGGGGACAAGGATAAGAGGCAGGGGTCAACGACGGATTGTTCTGGGCAGAGGGCGGTTTAGAGATCAGCCATGAAGAATCGAAGGAGGCAGTTCCATGATCATTTCGATCATCAACCACACGAGCGGCAAGATCACAGACGAGGAACTACAAGGTGCCATTCGGGCCATTAATCGACAGATCGCTGAGGATTTTGTGCCCTACTGGAGCCTCGGCGCCGAGCTGAGGCTGGAAGGGAAAAGTGGGGAGAAGCCACAGAAACAGGACCCCGCCGATATGCGGGGCGACGCAGTGACCTATCTGTGGGACAAGACGGACGTGGCCGGCGCTCTTGGCTATCACGACGCGAATAATAGGGGAATCCCGTTCGGATTTATCTTTACCGAGCTTTCGAAGAAGCTGGGAGAGAATTGGACGGTGACCCTGTCGCACGAAGCACTGGAGTTAATCGGAGATCCGGAGGTGAACCTCTTGGTGCAAGGCCCGCATCCGCTCGATCCGAAGAAGTACGTGTTCCATTGGTACGAGATGTGCGATGCGGTTCAGGCCGAGACCTATCGAATCGACGGTGTCGAGGTCTCGAATTTCTTGTTGCCCCTCTACTTCACCGG
>JACQEV010000264.1 GCA_016200385.1 Candidatus Methylomirabilota bacterium | reverse complement strand
GTGTGGCGGTTGCCGGCACCCATGGGAAGACAACGACGACCTCCATGGTGGCTACGGTCCTGGCGAAGGGGGGCCTTGACCCGACCGTGGTCATCGGCGGCAGGCTGGATGCGCTGGGCAGCAATGCGAAGCTTGGAAGGGGCGAGTTCATGATTGCGGAGGCTGACGAGAGCGACGGCTCCTTCCTCAAGCTTGCCCCTACCATCGCTGTAGTGACCACCATCGATGCTGAGCACCTGGATTACTACCGCGACCTACACCAGATCCAGGAAACCTTCATCGAGTTTATCAATAAAGTTCCCTTTTATGGCTCGGCCGTTCTGTGCCTCGATCAAGGCTCTATCCGAGACTTGCTGCCCAGGCTGCAGAAGCGAATTGTCTCGTATGCGCTGGCAACCCAGGCGGACTTGATGGCAGAGGGGATCTCGTTACAGGGGCTGGCCTCGACGTTCAAGGTCCGTTTCAAGGGACAACCTCTTGGGGAGGTTCGGCTTGGGGTTCCGGGCCTGCACAACGTCGCCAATGCGTTAGCAGCAGTGGCAGTAGGACTCGAGTTGGACGTCGGGTTTGACATGATCCGTGCGGCACTCGGCGAGTTCTCCGGCGTGGCCCGTCGTTTCGAGGTGAAGGGGACGCCTCGTGACATCATGGTGGTAGACGACTACGCCCATCACCCGGCAGAGATCCAGGCCACCCTGCGGGCTGCCAAAGACGGCTTTCAGCGACGGCTGATTGCGGTCTTCCAGCCGCACCGTTATACCAGGACTCAGGCGCTCCTGGCAGACTTCCTGCCGGCCTTCGATCTGGCGGATTGGATCATCGTGACCGAGATCTATCCGGCAGGGGAGGCACCGATCGCAAACGTCTCGGGCCGCCAGATCGCCGAGGGGGTTGCGCGTCGCGGTGGGCCTCAGATCCTGTACGTCCCACGCAAGGAGGAAGTCCCGGACTTGGTGGTCGAGCTAGCTCGCCCGGGCGATCTGGTCATCACCATGGGTGCGGGTGATATCTGGAAAGCCTGTGAGGAGATCGTGCGCCGTCTGGAGGAGAGGGTATAGGGTGAACGATCTAGGGTACAGGGTCTAGGGTATAGTTTGGCACGCGGTTCCTTGCCTAAACCCTATACCCTAACCTAAACCCTATAGTGACGAGCGACGAGATGGTGATGGGGGAGGTCAAGCTAAAAGAGAGGCTTCAGGGCTGTATCAGAGGTGAGGTGCTCATCGGGGAGCCGCTGTCGTATCACACATATTTCCGGATTGGCGGCCCAGCCGAGGTGATGGCCTACCCTGCCGGCCTCGAAGATCTGAAGACCTTGCTCAAGGTGGCGCGGGATGAGGCGATCCCCGTCCTGATCCTGGGTGGCGGCAGCAACATGCTGGTGCTAGACGGAGGGGTCAAGGGTCTGGTCATCAATCTGTCCCGGACGTTTCTGGAGCTCTCAGTGGCCGGGGAGCAGATCCGGTGCGGGGCTGGCGTGCGGACAAGCCGTCTGCTGGCCCTCTCCGCGAGGGCGAGCCTGACCGGTCTCGAGGGGCTGACCGGGGTGCCGGGGTCCGTCGGCGGCGCGATCCGGGGTAATGCCGTGACACCGTTGGGAACCATCGCTGATCATCTTGACTGGGTCCGCATGGTGGACTGCTCGGGTGAGGAGCGGTTCATGCTGCGGGATGAGCTCGGCGTCGCCTACCGGCACTCCGAACTCCCGACAGGGACGGTGATCGTGAAAGCTGCTTTCGCCCTCCGGAGGGGAGTCGCGGCAGAGATCAGGGGGACGATCTCAAAGTTGTTGATCCGACGGAACCTGACGCAGCCGGTGGAAGTTCGATCCGCCGGCTGCATCTTCAAGAACCCCCCCCGTGATTTCGCGGGGCGTCTGGTGGAGCAAGCGGGACTGAAGGGCCTTCGGCGGGGCGGCGCGCAGATCTCCGGGAAACACGGCAACTTCATCCTGAACCTCGGCGGGGCAACGGCAGCAGATGTGCTCTGGCTCGCTGAGCGGGCCAGGGCCGAGGTAATGGCCAAGACGGGAGTGGCGCTTGAACTGGAGATCCAAGTCGTTGGATCGCCCATCGCGGGCTGAGGACAAGGCTGCGTTTCGCCCAAATCCGCGCTTCTTGAGGCTTGGGACGGCGAAGCCTGGGTGGCGGAGGCGCTTAAGCTGCGTCGTAGATCTGATCGGTCCGCGGTTCTGGCAGGCCGCGGAATTGGCCGTCCTTCTCGTACTGGTAGTCATGCTGGGGCAGATCGTTCACCGAGAGGTCCCACATCCTCTGCGTCTGCGCTATTTCCAGATCACCGATCTCATCGTTGAAGGGAACAGGCGAGTGCCCACTGCGGCAATCATCGATAGCCTCGGCCTGCCGGCCCAGACGAGTATCATGGACATCAATCTGAAGGACCTGGCAGCGCAGATTCTGCGCAATCCCTGGATCAAAACGGTCAGTATAAGCCGTCGTCTTCCGGCAACCTTGTTCATCCGCGTGTCGGAGCGGACGCCCCGCGCGGTTGTGCTGGCCGACCGGGTGTTTCTCGTCAGCGGCGATGGGTTGATCCTGAAGGAGCCGGGACCTGAGGAGATATCCGGCCTTCCGATCCTGAGAGTCAAAGTCGAATACCCCCTCCACGCGGGAGAGCGAATCGATGCCTCTCGCCTTGAGCAGGGAACGCGTCTGTGGCAGCAGTTTCACCAGTACACATTCGGACTCGAGAGGCAGGCCAGGGAGATCCGGCTGGAAGGCGACGGGAGCTGCAC
>JACQEV010000018.1 GCA_016200385.1 Candidatus Methylomirabilota bacterium | reverse complement strand
TCTTTCTCGACGAAATCGGCGAGATGCCGCTCGAGAGCCAGGTGAAGCTGCTCAGGGCGCTTGAAACGCAGTCGTTTTATCGCGTGGGGGGCACCCAGCCCCGACAGGTGGACGTCCGCGTGGTGAGCGCCACCAACAAGGACTTGGCTGAAGCGGTTCGCCAGGGGCAGTTCCGACAGGACCTTTTCTACCGGATCAATTCTGTCTCTATCACACTTCCGCCCTTGCGAGAACGGCCTGAGGATATCCCGCTGCTCACCGACCACTTCCTCGCCGATCGCCCGTCCGTCTCGCAGATGAGACTTTCTGAGGATGCCGCAAGCACCCTGGCGCGATATAGCTGGCCGGGAAACGTCCGGGAACTCAAGCATGTGATCCAGCGGGCCCTGATGCTGGCCCCAGGAGAGGTCATCGAGTTACAGGATCTGCCTCTTGATATTCAGGCCAGTGGCGCGGAAGGAGAAGCCGAGTTCCGCCGACTTGACGCCCAGGAACGAAAGCATATCGTGGACATCTTGCAGCAGGTAAAGGGCCATCGTGGGAAGGCCGCCACCGTTCTCGGGATCGACCCAAAAACCCTCTACCGCAAGATCTTGACCTACCAGATACGGCCCCAGGAATACCTTTCCTGATCCCAACCGCGAGACAACCTGCCCGAACACGAAGTCAACATTCGGGCAAATTACCCTAACTCTGGACCCCCAGTCTTACCCGTTTCCATACGCCTTCTCTTTGGAATCCACCACTTCAAAGGAAAGCTTTAGCTGGCACTCACCTTGCCCTTAAGGCAAGGGGACGAGCTAAGGAAAGAGGAGGGTATGCGGATCCTTGTAGTGGATGATGATTATCACGATGGGGAGCAAGTCAGCTCCTTTGCACGGAAAGAAGGGATAGAGGTGCGAGTGCTGGACAATCTGACAGATGCCATCCGAGTCCTCATGGCCGAGGAGTATGATCTCCTCTTGCTGGATATGCACCTGCCCGGCTTCAACGGTGCGACGGCCCTCTCCCTTCTCAACGAAGTCGCGCCTCGCACCCCGATCATGCTGCTGGCCAGCCAGACTTCTGCGTACTCTACCCATCAGTTGTTGCAAGCTGGCGCCTTCAGGGTCCTAGAAAAGCCCCTGGTACGAGAGATCCTGCTGGCTGCCATTCGCGAGGCGTGCGCCTCACGCCATCCCGGTACCTCTGACGCCGCCTGAGGACCAAGAACGTTACATGAGAGGAGGTGAGAAAGATGACACGCACCATGGTGATTGTAGGACTAATCGCCGCGCTCGTTCTGACCGTCGGGGGCCCCGGATTCTCCGTCGCCCCAGCGAATGCGGAAAAGATGGACGCCGATATGGCGATGATGAAGGCAACGGGGACTGATCTCATGTCCCTCAAGCAAGAGATCAACGCTATCCGCGCAGAGCTGGAGAGGCTTGCCATGCGAGCTGGAACGATGGCCAGGATGGTTGACAGCGCCACGGGCAACTACTGCGCGAGCGTCCCAGAGGCGCTGCTGGTGAGCGGATTTGCCCCCGGTCTTTGCAAGTAGTACCTCATTGGAGGTCATGCCATCGGTGCAGGGGGCCGGTGCCGCCTTCCGACCCCCTGCACAGCATGACGACGAATGAGAAAGGGCCGCGGCATGCCGGGCTTAGCAGGGTGACAGGAGTTCCGGCACCAAGCGAACTGTCTGAGGGAAAAGCGGAAGTGGGGAGTATCCCTTAGGCTGGAGAGATAAAGGTGCTGAAAGTGGGCCAGAGAGGATCGACAGAAGTCCTTCCTTCCAGGGCAACCAGGGCAAGTACCCCGCCTTCCCCCGAGGAAGAACGGTTGCTCATCGATCGGGTGAAGGCTGGCGAGTACGAGGCCTTCGAAGCGATGTTTCGTCGGTACGTCGCCCAGGTCTATCGGCAAGTGTTTAAGCTCATTGGGAATGAGGCGGAGACGGAAGAGGTCGTTCAGGAAGTCTTCCTGGCAGTCCACCAGAAGATACGGACGTTCCGAGGTGATTCGGCCTTCTCGACATGGCTGTACCGCCTCAGCATGAATGTGGCTCTTACAAAACTTCGAAGGAGGAAGCGAACCAAGGAGGTCTGCCTGGACGACTACTTGCCCCGGTTCCAAGAAGATGGCCATCATCTCGTGAGGCCGGTGTTCAACTGGGGCGACGAGCTCGACCTCCGCCTAGAGAAAAAAGAGTTGCACCGGCTCATTCAGGAGGCTCTTGAGCTGCTCCCGCCGATGGACAAAGCGGTGATCGTGCAGAGCGATATAGAAGGGCTCTCGAACCGCGAGATCGGTGAAGTCCTGGGGCTGAGCATTCCTGCGGTCAAGGCACGACTTCATCGCGCCCGTCTCTTCCTGCGCGGGAAGTTAGCGGTCTCCCTCGGATACTCCCCTACATAAGATCACAACAGCATGGTCAGGCACACACCAGCTCATCGTTCAAGCTCAAAGAAGGCCAGGGCCATGATAACCTGCCGGCATATTACCGCCCTGATCTTGGACTATGTGATCGGGGAGCTGGATGCTGAAACCGCGTTGGCATTGAAGGAGCATTTGCGGGAATGCCCGGACTGCATCGCGTTTTTGGCCACATACCAGAAAACCATTCAAGCCACCCGCTCGTTACGTTATGAGTCTCTCCCTTCGAGGATGCGAACACGAGTCCGCCAATTCCTCCAGGCACAGATCAGAGGATCGCCCCGTAGCGGTTGACCCCCTTTCTACCCTTCTCTCCCCTCTAAGTTCCCCGCATCCTTCCCCCGCGCGCAGCGTCTAATATAATCAGTGGCACAATAGGTACACTGACCGTTCGTCTAGGGCCCCTTGAGGAGTCGGAATGAATTGTCGAAGGGTAACGTCACTGATCAACGAGTATCTGTCTGGAGCGCTTGACTCCAAGACGACAGTGGCTTGGGGCGTGCATCTTCTCGGTTGCAGCGATTGCCTGGCCCTGTTTGAGACATACCGGAAGACCATCCAGGCTGTCCGAACCCTCCCGTCAAAGGATCTCTCTTCCGGAGTGCGGACGCGAATTCACCGATCTCTGGAGAAACGGATCACATATTCTTCTCTTGTCCATTGACTCACCCCATTCTATCATCCCTGCATCCTGTTCCATCGCGAGCCGTCAAAGATACATGGAAGGTGACGGTTCAACCCATGATCCAGCTCCCCCAAGAGATCTGCAACAACCTCGATGCGGCGCTGAAGCGTGAGTGGCTGGAGACGAACGGGCTCGGCGGCTTTGCCTCATCGACCATCGTTGGTCTGAACACACGGCGCTATCACGGATTGCTGATTGCTGCGACCAAGCCCCCCGTCGGCCGCCTGGTGCTGCTCTCAAAGCTGGAGGAAGCGCTCATCATTCATACGCAACGCTTCGAGCTCTCGGCTAACAAGTATCCCGGCGTTGTACATCCGCAGGGTTACCAGTACCTCAAGGAATTCCGGCTCGACCCGTTCCCCGTGTTCACTTACGCTCTTGAGGGGATCGAAATCGAGAAGTCCGTGTTCATGATCCACGGCGAAAACAGCACAGTTATTCAATATGAGCTGCGCGCTGCGGGCGGTAACCGGATTCCCGCTTCGCAGCTCGCCGCCGCAGGCGTTCGGCTCGAGCTGCGCCCGCTCATCGCGTTTCGCGATTACCACAGCACGACGCACCACAACGACGCGCTCAACCCACACGTTCAGACGGAGACAGCTCTAGCCACGGTGGCGCCGTACGAAGGGTTGCCCGCGCTGCATTTCGCTCACGATGCCGAGGAGCTTGATGCGGTGGGCCATTGGTACTGCAACTTCGAGTACGAAATGGAGCGCGAGCGTGGACTTGACTTCATGGAAGACTTATTCAGCCCATTCGCGTTGCGGTGTGATCTGCGTCGCCGTGCGACCGCAACCATTATCGCTTCGACGGAGCGTCATGACGTCAGCCACTCCGTTGAATATCGGCAGGCCGAGGTCAACCGGCGCAAGACCGTGCTGGCGGCCTCCCCGTCTGATCACGCCTTCGTTCAAGCCCTAGCGGAGGCGGCCGATCAATACATCGTCGCACGGGGAGATCAGCGGACGGTGATCGCCGGCTACCACTGGTTCAGCGATTGGGGTCGCGACACCATGATCGCACTGCCCGGATTGACGCTTGTCACAGGCCGTGCGGATGTGGCTAGGAGCATCCTGTTTGCCTTCGCCCGCCATGTGGACCGCGGCATGCTCCCGAACCGATTCCCGGACGCGGGCGAGCAGCCCGAATACAACACTGTGGACGCCACGCTGTGGTTCTTTGAGGCCGTGTGGGCACTTCTCCACTACACAGGCGATTACAAGTTCGTCCAATCGAACCTCTATGGCGTGCTGGCCGACATCATTGACTGGCACGTGCGCGGGACGCGCTACGGAATTCGCGTCGAGGAGGACGGACTGCTCGCCTCGGGCGGAGCCGGCGTCCAATTGACCTGGATGGACGCCAAGGTCGGCGACTGGGTCGTGACACCTCGACATGGCAAGGCCGTCGAGATTCAAGCGCTCTGGTACAACGCGCTCTGCGTGATGGAGCGCCTGGCGGACAAGTTCGGCGACAAGGCAGGGAAAGCCCGGTACGGCGAAATGGCCGCCCTCGCGGTGCGGAGCTTCAACCGGTTGTTCTGGAACGAACCGGCCGGGTGCCTCTACGACGTCGTGAATGGTGACGCGCGAGACGGCTCCATCCGGCCCAACCAAATCTTCACCGTCAGCCTGCCGCACACGATGCTGTCCCGTGAGAAAGCGAAGCTCGTCGTTGAAGTGGTCGAGCGCGATCTCCTCACGCCTTACGGGTTGAGGAGTCTCGCGCCGAGCGACCCGCAGTACCGTGGACGCTACGAGGGCGACCAATGGAGCCGAGACGGCGCCTACCACCAGGGAACCGTCTGGCCATGGCTAATGGGGCCCTTTATCACCGCCTACATGAAAGTCAAAGGGCGAACCAAGAAAGGTCGTGAGAAGGCGGTGCAGTGGCTCGCACCCTTCCGCGAGCACCTGAGCGACGCCGGGCTGGGTCAGGTCTCAGAAATCTTCGACGGCGATGCCCCGCACCGACCGCGTGGCTGCATCGCACAAGCCTGGAGCGTGGCGGAATTGCTTCGCGCCGCCGCCGAAGACGTGTTTGACCTCAGACCAGCAACGCGCGGGGCCACTGCATCTCCAAAGGCGACACCACCCGGGCGCAAAGGAACGAGAGGAAAAGAAGAATAGACTTACCAACCGATCAAGACAACTTTAGTCCCACCAGCATGCTGGATGTGCTGACGCGCCATTGGCCTGAGTATCTGATGGAAGCGGCCGGCCTGGGCGTCTTTATGGTCTCAGCCTGCCTCTTTGTCGTGATCCTCGAACACCCGACCTCGCCTGTCCGCGAGGCCATCTCTGACCCTCTCCTGAGGCGCATATTCATCGGCATAGCCATGGGGCTTACCGCCGTTGGGATCATCTACTCCCCCTGGGGGAAGCAGTCCGGCGCTCACATCAATCCGTCGGTCACGTTGACCTTTCTCCGGCTCGGAAAGGTCAAGCCCTGGGACGCGCTCTTCTACGTCATGGCGCAATTCGCCGGCGGCATTGCAGGGGTGTTAGTAGCGGCGGCAGCGCTCGGGCCTTCGATCGCCCACTCCTCCGTCAATTACGTCGTGACCGTCCCTGGTTCAGACGGCCCTGCCGTCGCGTTTACGGCTGAGCTCCTTATTTCTTTCGGCCTTATGTCTGTGATACTGGTCGTTTCTAACATCGACCGCCTGGCGCGCTTTACGGGACTTTTCGCGGGTATTCTGGTTGCGAGCTACGTCAGCGTTGAAGCTCCGCTCTCTGGGATGAGCATGAATCCAGCTCGAACGTTGGGGTCAGCGTTACCGGCTCAGCTCTGGGCTGGGCTGTGGATCTACTTCACCGCCCCGCCGCTCGGTATGTTGCTGGCCGCTGAGTTATACTTGCGCCTAAAAGGCGCTCATAGTATTGTCTGCGCCAAACTGCACCATCACAATACGAAACGCTGCATCTTCTGCGGTGATTCAAGCGTCATATGGAGTAACGAGCGCCTCGGAACACACTGAGGTTCTCAATGGACCATTCCGTCCTTCCACCTTCTGGTAGCAGGCGCCATCATGGCGACGCTGTGTGGAGATACTGATACATGTCTGACAAAGTTCTTAAGACTGATGAAGAGTGGCGCAAACAACTCACCGAAGAGCAGTATCATGTCACCAGAAAAAAGGGCACGGAAAGGCCCTTCACAGGTGAATACTACGACCTGCATGAAAAAGGGATGTTCCAATGCGTCTGTTGTGGTAATGATCTATTCACTTCAGACACAAAATTCGACTCCGGCACGGGGTGGCCGAGCTTCTGGTCACCGAGCACGGCTGGAGCCGTTAGAACCGAGACCGATAACAGCTTCAGCATGAGACGAACTGAAGTGCTCTGCAACAGGTGCGGCGCTCACCTGGGGCATCTATTCCATGACGGGCAGGAGCCGACACATCTGCGCTACTGCATCAATTCGGTGGCCCTTACATTCATGAAGAAGGAATAATCCGGGGATGGAAATAGCCTTCAGCCGCCTATCAAATGCCACATATACACTAGGGCGATGATCGTGGAGACTGGAGCGTTCAGCCGTCAGCTATCAGTTCTCCGGCCAAGGCTGAATGCTGTCTGCTGAGTGCTTCCGTGAAAGGAGCCACTGATGTCCTATGAGAACAAGTTCGATGTCATCATCATCGGGACGGGAGCAGGCGGAGGAACGTTGGCCTATGCCCTGGCCCCGTCCGGCAAGCGGATTCTCCTGCTCGAGCGCGGCGACTACGTGCCGCGCGAACTGGACAACTGGAGCACCCGCGCCGTGAATGTCAACGGCAAGTACCAGACGAAGGAAGTATGGCACGACAAGGACGGCAACCCCCTCCACCCGCACACGAACTACTATGTCGGTGGCAACACGAAGTTTTACGGTGCCGCCCTGTTCCGCTTCCGAAGGGAAAATTTCGGTGAGATCGGGCACCACGGCGGAATCTCGCCAGCCTGGCCGATCAGGTACGAGGACCTCGAGCCCTACTATACCAGGGCCGAGCAGCTCTACAAGGTGCATGGCGAGCGTGGCGTGGATCCCAGCGAACCGCCCTCGAGCGCTCCCTACCCCTTTCCGCCGGTTAGCCATGAGCCGCGCATCCAGCAACTCCACGACGATCTCAAGCGTCTCGGCCTGCGCCCGTTCCACACCCCGCTCGGTATCATGCTGGATGAGAAGAGCCCTCGCACCAGCCGCTGCATCCGTTGCGCGACGTGTGACGGACACCCCTGCCTGATCTACGCCAAGTCCGACACCCAGGTCCTCTGCGTGGACCCGGCGCTCGAGCATCCCAACGTCAGCTTGCTGACCAACGCCTACGTCTCACACTTGGAGACCAGCCCCTCCGGCCACGAGGTCAAAAAGGTCATCGTCCAGCGCAACGGTACTATCGAAGAATACTCCGCGGACATC
>JACQEV010000263.1 GCA_016200385.1 Candidatus Methylomirabilota bacterium | reverse complement strand
ACATAGTTCCACATGGTCTGTTGGATGCTCAGCCAGTCCTGGGCGATTAACGCGGGATCCGCGGGTTCATGTTCATACCGCCATGCGGCAATGGGAGGAAAGTAGAACTCCTCGCCTCGTGCGATACACTCTGCGGCCTGAGCGCCTGCGCGGGTTCCCCACACCAGGCACTCCAGCAGCGAGGCGCTCGCTAATCGGTTGGCACCATGGACCCCGGAACAGGCGACCTCACCGACGGCACGAAGACGATTCAGGCTTGATCGTCCCCACTCGTCAATGGCAATTCCGCCGCAACTGTAGTGCGCGGCCGGCACGACAGGGATGGGCTCTTTCGTGATATCGACGCCACACTTCAGGCAGTGCGCATAAATTCCAGGGAAGCGATCGCGGACCTGGTCGGCTGGTTTGTGGGAAATGTCAAGGTAGGCACAGGGCTCGCCAGACTCCAACATCATCTGATGAATCCCGCGCGCCACAATATCCCGCGGTGCGAGCGATCCATCGGGGTGAAACTGTGACATGAATTCTCGACCCTTGCTATCCACAAGGCGTGCCCCTTCACCTCGCATCGCTTCAGAGATGAGAAATCGACCGCTTGGATGGAAGAAGGTTGTGGGGTGGAACTGCACATACTGCATATTGATGCAACGGGTGCCGGCCCGGTAGGCCATCGCAATGCCGTCGCCCCGCGCCCCGGAAGGATTCGTGGTATGTAGATAGACACGTCCGAGCCCCCCTGTTGCCAGGATCGTCTCCTTGGCGAAGATGGGGAAGATACCACCGCTCGCCTGATCTAGCACGTACGCCCCAATGCATGTCGAGGGCTTATAGACATCAAGCGGCTCGACCGAATGGTGAGGAACCGTGAGGAGGTCAACCGCGGTGGCTGCGGGGATAAGCTTGACCCTCGGATGAGAGGACAACCTTTCGATGAACGCCTGCTCGATCGCTGATCCCGTTTGATCCTTCTGATGAAGGATGCGCGGAAGGGAATGCGCAGCCTCGGCGGTCAGATCCCATCGTGTCGAATCGCCTGACAATTCGTCAAACGGCACACCAAGCTCATCGATCAGAATCTCCTTGACGAGCTTTGGGCCCTCACGGGCAAGCAGCGAAGCCGCCTCCGGAGAGCTCAAGCCTGCGCCGGCGCCGAGGATATCGGCCACCAGCTTTTCGGCGGAGTCGTGTTCTCCCTCATAGATGATTCCACCCTGCGCCCAGAATGTATTGCTCTCTTCCGGCTGGGACGATCGTGTGAGTAGCGTGACCTCAACGTTTCGCTTGACAGCCACCAACGCAGCAGCACAGCCTGCTAGTCCGCTCCCAATTATAAGGATATCCGTTCTCATTGCCTTTCCGACCGCCCCATAAGTCCTTTGCACCAAGGGCGCAGGCAGCCTATCGTACCCTCTCTCGCGGGCGCATTCCTGGCTAGCGATAGACCGATTACGCCGGTTGAATCTTGAAGCTCATATCAACGGCAGGAGCAGAATGCGTCAAGGCCCCGATGGACACCCAATCGACGCCGGCCTCTGCGAATTCGTGAACATTGCCGAGCGTGATTCCGCCCGACGCCTCAACCAATATCTTCGTGCCCCTGCGGCCTGCCCGCACGAGCGCCACCGCCTGTCGAACCATGTCCGGTTTCATATTGTCGAGAAGAATGGTATCAACGTCGTGGCGCAAGGCTTCCTGCAACTCTTCGAGCGTGGCGACCTCGATTTCAAGGCGGTGAGCGCGGGCCTCGGCACTTCCAGCAGCTTCAATGGCCGTGCGGATCCCGCCAGCAATCTTAATGTGGTTGTCTTTGATTAAGATCGCGTCATCAAGTCCAAAGCGGTGATTGACGCCACCGCCGACCCTCACGGCATACTTCTCGAATACCCGCAAGCCTGGCGTCGTCTTTCGCGTGTCAACAATTCTCGCCTTCGTCCCGCGGACAGCATCAACGAATCTCTTCGTCAGCGTGGCGATCCCGCTCAATTGCTGCAGCAGGTTTGTTGCGACCCGCTCCCCGGTCAGGAGTGCGCGGGCCTGGCCACGAACGAGCGCTACCTGTTCGCCCTCATTGAGACAATCGCCATCCCGATGACAACTCTCAACGGTTAAGCCTTCATCCATAAGGGTAAGGACTTCGATGGCCAGATCTATCCCGGCCAGCACAAGAGGCGCCTTTGCCAAGAAATAGCCGACCGCCTGTTGATCAGGTGAGACGATTGCCAGGGTGGTGATGTCACCCCGGCCGATATCTTCCTCGAGGAACTTGCTAAGGATTTCGCGGCGGGTGGTCTGGGGGAGCGATTGGAACATGAGGAAGTAGATCGGGAAAAGGTGTCAGCTCATTTCCAGCATCCGCTGGATCGGCCTTAATGCGCGAAGCCGCAGATCTTCATCAAGTGTAATTTCTGGCGCGCGGTTTTTCATGCACAGGTAGAGTTTTTCCGGGGTGTTGAGTTTCATATAGGGACAGAGGTTGCAGGCGCAGTCGCCTTCCGGTGGGGCCGGGATGAATGTCTTGTCGGGGCACGCCCTCTGCATCTGATGGATGATTCCTGCCTCCGTAGCGATGATGAATTCATGGTCCGAACTCTGCTTCACGTAATTCAGGATTCCGCTTGTTGAGCCGATGTAGTCCGCATGCTGAAGAACACGCGGTTCGCACTCGGGATGCGCCAGGACCTTGGCGTGGGGGTGAAGGACCTTGAGCTGGACCAGCTTTTTCTCAGAAAACATCTCGTGAACTATGCAAATGCCCGACCACAAGACCAAATTGCGACCTGTCTTCTTGATAAGGTAGCGACCCAGATTCTGGTCTGGTGCAAAAATGATCGGCTGGTCTGGCGGAATTTGGTTGATGATCTTTTCTGCATTGCTGGACGTGCAGATGATATCGCTCATCGCCTTGATCTCGGCGGAGCAATTGATGTAGCTGATAACGATGTGGCCCGGATATTTCTCTTTGAAACGCCTGAACAGATGTGGCGGGCAGCCTTCTGCCAGTGAACACCCGGCCTTCAAGTCTGGAATCAACACCTGCTTTGAGGGATTGAGGATCTTCGCTGTTTCGGCCATGAAGTGCACCCCGGCAAAGACAATCACATCGGCAGGGGTCTTCGCCGCCTGTTGGGAGAGCTGTAGGCTATCACCGATGAAATCGGCCACGTCCTGGATTTCAGATTCTTGATAATAGTGCGCCAAGATCACCGCATTTAGATCTTTCTTGAGGCGCTGGATCTCTTCTTCGAGATCGATCAGGGCGCTCACATCAGGCTCTTCGAGAAGACCATGAACGTTCATTTCTTGGCCTCGTTGTAGGTTTTCATTCTGTAAATTATACCACAGATTCGGTGCCGTCCAGGAAGTTAGTTGTGATCTGATTCATATACAACCGAGAGCCCGCTGGCGGCGTTGCCTCTCTCATCTGCTCCCCTGACCCCTAGTACTGTTCCATTCCCGCAGTCCTTAAGCGGGAATCCATTGATTTTGCTGGATATTCGCTCTCACAGGTATGACAATGTATGTGCGCTAACTTTCGCAATCAAGCACTAGTTCAGGGTCCGGAGGATATCGCCCCGCATCTTCTGGATCGCCTCAGGGCTCATCATGAGGAAATGCCGAACCGTATAACCGCAAACTCGACACCGCTTGTAGCTATAGAGCCAGTTACCATCCTCCTCCACCTTTCCAATCTGCTCCATGCCAGGGAAGCAGCATTCGCTTGGATTGGGTGGCGAAATGATCCATTCAGGATAGGCATTTACTGCCGCCTTTCGCTCATCATACTCAACTATGCTTGCCATCGATCCTTCTCCTTCTCCGAGCCCCTCTCGAAGAGCCCGACTCGAGCAAACGCCTCGTCCGTCAGAGCTTACCTCCCCACTTGCCGAGTTCCTGAGGACCAAGG
>JACQEV010000262.1 GCA_016200385.1 Candidatus Methylomirabilota bacterium | reverse complement strand
GCTCGGGGGCGATGGCGATCTTGACCGGGTCGTTCATGAACTCATAGCCCAGTTCGAGCTCTTTGAGCGAGAGTGTTGCGGAGAAGAGGAACGACTGGCGCTTCTGGTAGGGAGGGAGCCGCCTCAGAAGGAATCGCAGATCTTTGATGAAACCCATGTCGAACATGCGGTCAGCCTCGTCCACAACCAGGACCTCGACCTGCGACAGCTCATACACCCCCTGCTTGAAGTAATCGATGAGCCGTCCCGGGGTCCCAACGAGGACGTCCACTTTTCTTTGGAGCGCTTCCCGCTGCTTCTGGTAGTCCACGCCGCCATAGACGGCGAGCATCGTGAGCCCCGTGAACTGCCCTAGCAGCTCCGCATCCCAGAGGATCTGCACAGCCAGTTCCCGGGTGGGGCCCAGAATCAGCGCCCGCGGCGCCCCCGGAAGGGTTGGATGTCCCGAGCCAAGAAGCCGCGCGAGGAGAGGTATCAGGAAGGCGGCCGTCTTCCCGCTTCCGGTCTGGGCCTGCCCGGCGACATCCTTCCCTTAGAGGGCGAGCGGTAATGCCGCGGCCTGGATCGGCGTGCACTTGGTAAAACCCGCTGCCCCGATCCCCTTACGGATCGACTCAGGAAGCGATAAAGAGTTAAAGGTCATAGGGCGTGGCCGGCGGCGAGGTGATCCTGATCACTGACCGAGGTATCGCGCAGGGAAAGTAGGCTGGGATCGGAATTGTGGTGGCGCGAAAAGCGAGCATCGGAAAAGATTATGCCTCCTCTGCGAGCAAGAGTCAAGGACACCACGAATCTTTTCTTCTTCAGAAAAGATATGAGAGGGCCTGAGGTCCCCCTTTGTAGGCGCTGCTAGAAAAACAACCGGAGGCCCAAAGAAAAAGCCCCCAAGGAGTGCCCTTGGGGGCTTTCTATCTACACGGAGTGTCATGAGGATCGGCGTGTCACGCTCCGGTCGGCTGATAGCCGAAGGCTTAATACATGTCACCCATGCCGCCGCCGTGCGGCATTGGCGGGGCGGCCCTCTCCTTCTCCGGAATCTCGGTCACCAGCGCCTCGGTCGTGATCATCAACGACGCGATGCTCGACGCATTCTGCAGCGCAATCCTGGTCACCTTTGTTGGGTCGATGATGCCAGCCGTCATCAGATCCTCGTACGTCTCCGTCTCGGCGTTGAAACCATAGGCGCCGTCGGCCTCGCGGACCTTCTGAACGACGATGGATCCCTCAGCCCCTGCGTTCTCTGCGATCTGCCGAATCGGTTCCTCCAAGGCCCGCCGCACGATGTCGGCGCCGACCTTCTCGTCCCCTTCGAGCTTCAGCTTATCGATGGACTTGGTGGCGCGCAGGAAGGCCACACCGCCACCTGGCACAATCCCTTCTTCAACGGCTGCCCGGGTGGCGTTCAGGGCATCCTCGACGCGAGCCTTTTTCTCTTTCATGGCGATTTCGGTCGCCGCCCCTACCTTGATGACCGCCACGCCGCCGGCCAGCTTGGCCAGCCGCTCCTGCAGTTTCTCCTTGTCGTAGTCCGACGTGCTCTCCTCGACCTGGGTGCGGATTTGCTTGATCCGGCCCTCGATCTCTTTCTGGGAGCCGGCCCCCTCGATGATGGTGGTATTCTCCTTGTCGATCACCACCTTCTTGGCCTTGCCCAGGTCGTCCAGCCGGATGTTTTCGAGCTTGATCCCCAGCTCCTCGGAGATCACCTCGCCGCCGGTCAGCACCGCGATGTCCTTCAACATCTCCTTGCGCCGGTCGCCGAAGCCCGGGGCCTTGACCGCCGCGCAGCTCAGCGTCCCGCGCAGCTTATTGACCACCAGGGTGGCGAGGGCCTCCCCCTCCACTTCCTCAGCGATCACCACGAGCGGCTTGCCCATCTTGGCGATCTGCTCCAGGATTGGCAGGAGATCCTTGAGATTGCTGATCTTCTTCTCCTGGATCAAGATCAGGGCGTTCTCCAGGACCGCCTCCATCCGCTCCGGGTCAGTCACGAAGTAGGGAGAGGTGTAGCCTCGATCGAACTGCATGCCCTCCACCACCTCGAGGGCGGTTTCCATGCTCTTGGCTTCCTCGACGGTGATGACGCCGTCTTTGCCGACCTTTTCCATCGCATCGGCGATCAGGTCGCCGATCGCCTTGTCGTTGTTGGCCGAGATCGTGGCAACCTGTGAGATCTCTTTCTTGCCCTTGGTCGGCTTGGAGAGCTTCCTGAGCTCTTCCACCACGGCATCGACGGCCTTCTCGATCCCCCGCTTCAGTGCCATCGGGTTGGCGCCGGCCGTCACGTTCTTGATCCCCTCTCGAAAGATGGCCTGGGCCAAGACAGTGGCCGTCGTGGTGCCGTCACCGGCCACATCGGAGGTCTTGCTGGCGACCTCCTTGACCATCTGGGCGCCCATATTCTCAAAGTGATCTTCGAGCTCGATCTCCTTGGCCACTGTGACCCCGTCCTTCGTGATGGTCGGGGCGCCGAACTTCTTGTCCAGAACCACGTTGCGGCCCTTCGGGCCCAGGGTGACCTTCACGGCCGCGGCCAGGAGGTCAACCCCCTTCAGAATCTTGCGTCGTGCCTCCTCATCGAACAACAACTGCTTTGCGGACATATCAGCTCTCCTCCTCAACCTGTGTCAGTGTTTTACTCCGAGATGACGATTCTCCTTGATCCACAGACTGGGAACCCGTCAGTGAAGGATTCCCAGCACGTCTTCTTCCCGCATGATCAGGAATTCCTCGTCGTTCAGCTTCACCTCCGAGCCGGAGTACTTCCCGAAGAGGATCTTGTCGCCGACCTTCACGTCCATTGGATGTCTTTTCCCATCGTCGCCGACTTTGCCTGGGCCGACAGCAATGACCTCACCCTCTTGCGGCTTCTCTTTTGCAGTATCAGGGATGATGATCCCGCCCTTCTTGACCTCCTTCTCCTCCAAGCGCCTCACCATGATTCGGTCGTGCAACGGCTTGATCTTCACGATCGCTTACTCCTTTCTCTGCAGAGCATCCATGCTCCACTGCCCATCACGTGGTTGACAAATGAACTCTGACCAAGCGACGTCCTTACTGATGACTCTGTTAGCACTCACCTCGATAGAGTGCTAACACGGAGCAAGAATAGCCGCCCCGACTCAAAGAAGCAAGACTAAATTTTGAGCGTTTTTTGCAACTCCACGATTTTATGAGAAATCAATCATTAGGAAATTCTTATTTGCTGATTTTTCTTCGATAAACTCGAAAATTCTTCGTATTTCAATAGTAATGATTGGCCCGCCGGAAAGTCCGAATGGCGCTTCCATTATATCTACCTCGCTGCAAAGACGGCTCTAAGAAGCCTTCTTCTCTAAAGAAAGTGTAGTTGCAAGCAAATCTTAGGGTGATCACCATGGCCCAGGGGCGTGAGCGCAACTCCCCTACCGGCCTTAACGATGTAAAGTTTACACATCGTCTCTCCCGCCAAAGCCGAGCCCCCACTTTCAATCCTGGTTAGAACATCAAAAGCGAAGCCTTCAAAATCAGATGATTGGCCTTCTCATTCTGAAGG
>JACQEV010000271.1 GCA_016200385.1 Candidatus Methylomirabilota bacterium | reverse complement strand
CCGAAAAGGTGAAGATCGATCGCTGGCACAAAGGCTCCCCTGCTGCAAGGGGAGTGAGGGAAGGGGAAAGGAGGTGATGCGAGGAGAACGTGACGCCACCCTGGCAGGAAGGAGGTGAGCATGATGCCCGGCATTCCGCCGAAGTGCTTGGATTGCGGAACCGACCTCCGGTATGACCCTGCAAAGTTAACCTATCAGTGTCCTATCTGTCTGCCTGTTGAGGGGCCGACGATAGGGAAGGCTCGAGAGAGCCTAAAGGAGGCTGCGTAAAGCGTGAACATCGAGACAATTTGACGGGCAGGCTTTCTTGTGGCAGGCGCCCAGGAAATCCTGCCCATTTATTTTGTGTGGCCAGCATTGTTAGCCCCAATCCGAAAATATCTAGTGGGATGACGAGGGCAGCCAGCGGGTCCTGTCGCGGTGATCAGCCCCCGTCGTCCTCGCTCCACCCATCCCCCAGTGGGGCCCTTCCGCTGCGGGCGACAGGGGCGCCCGCTCACCGCACCACCAGCTGGGTAGCCAGGCATTCGCAGTCCCGTTAATTTCGGATTGGGGTTAGGTGGAAAGAATTGATGTGACCTCGCCAGATGGCGACTCGCGAAGGAAGGGGATCATTTGCGAGATCATGCAGCAAGCGGCGCTGCACAGGATCAGAACAGGCCACCGACAACGAAGAGACTCACCGAGATTGCCCTCCTATTTCTGCGCCTTGGCCTGATTGGGTTTGGGGGGCCTGCGGCCCACATTGCCATGATGGAAGAAGAGGTCGTTGCCCGTCGGCGTTGGCTCTCGAGAGAGCAGTTCCTCGACCTCATTGGCGCCACGAATCTCATCCCCGGCCCGAATTCAACGGAGATGGCCATTCACATCGGAATGGTCCGAGCGGGACTGCCTGGCCTTGTCGTGGCGGGCCTCTCTTTCATCTTGCCGGCCACCGCGATCACCCTGGGGTTGGCCTGGGCGTACGTCCGGTTTCGGGCGTTGCCGCAGACCTCCACCCTCTTGCTCGGAGTCAAGCCGGTCGTGGTCGCCATCATCCTGTGCGCGGTCGTCCGTCTGGGTCGAACGGCCGTGAAGACCCCAGGGCTCGCTGCGCTGGGTATGGTTGTTCTTGCGTTGGGGCTGCTGGGCGTCAACGAAATCGTCTTGCTCTTAGGCGGTGGTGCCGCGGGCATCCTGTGGGCCGTGCTGTCTCGTGGCTCGCTGAAGGGGAACGGTCTCGGTCTCTTGGGAATTAGTGGACTCATTGTTGCGTGTTCACTGGTGGCGGGAGTGGTGGGTACAGGTGCCGCAGTGACCGGGGGCAGTCCACCTCCTTCGCTCTCCGATATCACCCTGTTCTTCCTCAAAATCGGCAGTGTGCTGTTTGGCAGCGGTTATGTCCTGATTGCATTCCTGCGCGGCGGGTTGGTGGTGGAACACCGATGGCTGACGGAGCTCCAACTTCTCGATGCCATCGCGATCGGGCAATTCACTCCGGGTCCGGTGTTGAGCACGGCCACCTTTATCGGGTATCTTCTCGCAGGCTGGCTCGGCGCATGTGTCGCCACTGTTGCGATCTTTCTTCCCTCTTTTCTCTTTGTGCTCGCCAGCAATCCTTTCATCCCGCGCATTCGCGCTTCACCCATTACCGGCGGTTTCCTCGATGCGGTCAATGTCAGTGCTATCGGCCTCATGGCCGCGGTCACCGCTGAGTTCGCTCTCACGGCTTTGAGGGGCTGGGCGCAGTTGGCCATCGGGCTGGCGGCCGTTGTAGGGCTGCTGAAGTTCCGACTGAATCCCGCCTGGCTGATGGTCGGGGGGGCGGCTATGGGCGGGGCGTTGAAGGCTCTCGGAGGTCTATAGACTGGAGTGTGGGGCGACGGAGGAATGGGTCAGGGGTTCGAAAAGTATCTTCCGACTGATCATGCCCTCCAGAGGGGCCGGGGGAGAGGAGCGATTTGGCTGCCCACGGGAACGTGAGCGCACCCCCCATCGCTTCTCATCTGAAGCGGGAACTTTCCCTCCTCCCTCTGATCGCGGTCATCTTCTTTAACGTGAGCGGTGGCCCTTACGGGATCGAGGATGCGGTCCCCTCGTTTGGGGCCGGCCTCACCCTCCTGCTACTTCTCGTCACACCGCTGATCTGGAGCCTCCCCGTAGCCGCCGCCATGGCCGAGCTCAGCTCGGCGCTTCCGGAAGAGGGGGGCTACGTTGTCTGGGTGAAGCGCGCCTTCGGGCCGCGCTGGGCGTTTCAGGTCGGCTGGTGGAGCCTGGTCGGAAGCTTTGCAGACATGGCGCTCTATCCCGTCCTCTTCGTCAATTACCTGAGCTACTGGTTTCCGAACCCCGCCCCTATGGCTCGATGGTCGGTTGCTCTGGCCTTCATTTGGGTCCTCACGCTCCTCAACCTCCGTGGCGTGCGGCTAGTCGGCTGGAGCGCGGTCCTCCTGGGGACCCTGGCCTTTTCCCCGGTTGTCGGCATGGCGGTCATTGGCATGGGAGGGCTGGGTAAGCTGACGGCCCTTCCCTTTGCCGCTGAGGGCAAAGGCTTCTGGGACGTGCTTGGGGTTGGGCTTGCCGTCATGATGTGGAACTACTCGGGCTGGGGCAACGCCACTACCTGCCTGGGGGAGACGCGGAAGCCCGAGTCCACCTATCGCCTGGCGCTCTTGCGCTCTTTCCCTCTGGTCGTTCTGGCCTACCTGGTCCCGGTGGCGATCGGCCTCGGGGCGGAGCCCAACCTCGCGAGCTGGAAGTCGGGATCACTCGCAGAGGTAGGAGCCCGGGTCGGTGGACCCTGGCTCTCCGGTTGGATCACCTTCGCTGCGCTTCTGAGCGCTGCCGGCCTCTTCCTCTCAAACCTGTTGACCAACTCGCGCCTCCCCTTCATCCTCAGTCAGGACCACTTGCTCCCCAGGGCACTCGCCATGCTCCACCCACGCTACGCCACTCCGTGGGTGGCCATTCTTGCCTCGAGCGCGGTGTACAGTTTGCTCGCCCTCTTGCCATTTACCAATCTGGTCGTCCTGGACGTCTGGCTCTATTCCTTGGCGCTGCTGGTTCAGATGGCGGCGTTCCTTGCGATCCGTCTCCGCGAGCCCGCCCTTCCCCGTCCCTGGCGCGTCCCCGGAGGGCTCCCGATTGCGCTCCTCGTGGTCGCAGTTCCGAGCCTGCTGGCCCTCCTGGCCATCGCGACCAGCGGCCTCGCCACCATGTTGGCGGGACTGGTCGCTGCGCTGACTGGCCCATTGGCCTACGCCGTCTTCGCAAGGTTAGGACGGGGCAAGTCGTTGACGATGGCACAAGACAAAAGTCAGGTCGGCGGAGAGAAGGACTGGGGCTTCGAGAGGAGTAACCGTGGGAAAGGAGAGCCTTGACACCACCGGGGCCGCGTGATACAAGAGCCCATCCGGACGGACGGTTATGAGCCTTCGCGTCAACGAGATCTTCTATAGCATCCAGGGCGAATCGACCTACGCCGGTCGGCCATGTGTCTTTGTTCGCTTGACCGCGTGCAACCTTCGTTGTCGCTGGTGCGATACAGAATACGCGTTCTACGAGGGCGAAACGCTCACGGTCGAGCAGGTCCTGGAACAGGTGAGAGCCCACAAGTGCCCGCTGGTTGAGATCACCGGCGGTGAGCCGCTCCTTCAGGAGGACGTGCATCCACTGATCGATCGCTTGCTAGCGGAAGGGTACGAGGTCCTGATCGAAACGGGGGGAAGCCTCGATGTCGGTGGCCTGTACCCGAGAGTGGTCAAAATCCTCGACCTCAATGCTCCTGGGAGCGGGATGGAGCACCGCAACAACCTCGACAACCTCCGGTACGTGGACCGGAAAGATCAAATCAAATTCGTGGTGGCGGATCGCCGGGACTATGAGTGGGCTAAGGGGATGATGGCAGAGCACGCCCTCGCCGAAAAGGTTCAGGTCCTATTCTCCCCGGTGTTCGGCGAGCTACACCCCAGGGAGCTTGGTGAATGGATTCTGGCCGACCGGCTCCCGGCCCGGCTCCAGATCCAGCTTCACAAATACCTCTGGGACCCGGATCAACGGGGAGTGTAATGAACACGCGGGCCGTCGTTCTCCTCAGCGGCGGCATCGATTCAGCGACGGCGGCCGCGGTGGCACGGGCCGAGGGGTATGAGCTGCATGCCCTGACCTTCCGCTACGGCCAGCGCCACGGCCGCGAACTGGAGAGCGCGAGGCGCGTCGGGGGCGCCCTCGGTGCGAAGCAGCACCTGGTCCTCGATCTCGACCTTCGCCAGATCGGCGGCTCGGCCCTGACCGATGAGATCCCGGTGCCCAAAGGTCGCGGGATGGAGGAGATCGGCTCCGGCATCCCCGTCACGTACGTTCCCGCCCGCAACACCATCTTTCTGTCCTATG
>JACQEV010000270.1 GCA_016200385.1 Candidatus Methylomirabilota bacterium | reverse complement strand
GTGGGGGGTAGCCGTTAGATGAATCTCTTGGTCAATGTCAAGATTGCCATGAGGGCGCTCAGGGTCAACAGGCTCCGATCTGTCCTGACCATGCTGGGAATCATCATTGGCGTGGCCGCCGTGATCGCCATGGTGGCCGTCGGCTCTGGTGCCACGGCTCGGATCGCGGAACAGATCCAGAGCATCGGCAGCAACGTCATCATCGTGCTGTCGGGTAGCGTGACAAGCGGAGGCATCCGGCTCGGGCACGGCTCCATCATGACCCTGACCGAAGATGACGCCAGGGCGGTCGCCACCGAGTGCCCAGCGGTGGCATTGGCGGCCTCGAGCGTGCGTGGAACTGGGCAGGTCGTGTTCGGGAATAATAACTGGTCCACTGTGATCCAGGGGGTTACGCCGGAATTCCTGGACATCCGTGACTTCAGGGTGCTGTCGGGCCGCGCCTTCACCTGGCAGGATGTGGATGGGGCGACGAAGGTGGCGCTGGTAGGGCAGACCGTAGCGGAGAACCTTTTCGGCGGAACCGACCCGGTCGGACAGATCATCCGGATCAAGAAGGTCCCGTTCACCGTCCTGGGAGTCCTCTCTCCCAAAGGCCAGTCGGCCTGGGGACAGGATCAGGATGATATCATCATGCTTCCCATCTCTACGGCGAAGAAGAAGGTCCTTGGGGTAAGCCAAGCCAATGCACGTGCTGTGGGGGCGATTGTCGTTCAGGCGCGCGGCCCGATGCTGATGAAAGAGGCGGAAAGCCAGATCATCGGTCTCCTTCGGCAGCGGCATCGCCTACAGCCAGCCCAAGAGAACGACTTCGATGTTCGGAACCTCGTCGAGGTCTTTGCCGCCCAGGAGCAGTCGGCCCGGGTGATGTCGATCCTGCTCGGGGCAATCGCATCGGTCTCTTTGGTGGTAGGCGGGATCGGGATCATGAATATCATGCTGGTGTCGGTGACGGAGCGGACGCGGGAGATCGGGTTACGGTTGGCTGTGGGCGCGAGGGCGCGCGACATCCTGGCACAGTTTCTCGTGGAAGCGGTCACCTTGTCGCTCATCGGAGGCCTGATCGGCATCGCTCTTGGCCTAGGTGCCTCGGTCATGAGCTCGTACCTGGCAAAATGGTCCACGCTGATCAGCGGTAGCGCCATCCTCATGGCATTCGCCTTCTCAGCGATGATAGGCGTGTTCTTCGGCTATTATCCTGCCCGCAAGGCGGCCTTCTTGGACCCGATCGAGGCATTAAGATATGAGTAAGAGCATCTGCGAAGTGCGTGGTGCGAGGTCTAAGATGCGATGTGGGGAGGGGCAGCGCAGGGTGGGGATGGTGGGTAGAGACAGCGACAGAGAAGAAATTGTGAAAGACCCAGGTTTCGAGTTGTTCGAGGTCACTGCCGATGTGGGCATCATAGCTTGGGGTGATAGCCTGGAGGAGCTATTCGCCAACGCCGCCCGGGGAATGTTTGCCCTCATGATCGAGTCTCACGCAGCACGCCCAGCCAAGGTCCTTCTTGTTGAGGCCCGTGGGGCCGATCTCCCTTCCCTCCTAGTCGCCTGGTTGAACGAGCTCTTGTACCGGTGCGAGGTGGAAGAGTGGGCACCGGCCGATGTTCGAGTACTGGGAGTGGCGAGTGGCCGTGTGGAGGGAGAGTTGAAGGGAGAACCGGTAGACCGGGACCGACATCGGTTCAAGGGTGTGGTCAAGGCGGCCACATATCACCTCCTGGAGTGCCGGAAAGACGGCAATCGCTGGCACGCGAGGGTGGTGTTTGACGTCTGAGCGCAAAGGGTACGTGCTGTGAGCGCCCGATCATTTCAAAATTGACAAGCCTTGCTCCCTCCCGTACAATCCCTCCGATCCGTCGAGGGTTTAATCGGGAGAGGTCATGAGCTCTGAGAGGCGTGGCCCAGAGGAGATGGCCTCAGACCTTGCTGAGGTGTTGGAAGAGCTGAAGAGGCTGGATCTCGGCCCCGAGGCGCTGAGGCAGCGTCTTCGGCCCTTCCTCGATCGTCGTGCCGAAGCCATGCCGTTGCTGCTCCGGCAGTTCGAGGGCGAGGACGAAGCAGGGCTTGCCCTCGCGACCTCGGCCCTCAGGGCGATGAAAGATCCGTCCGTCGTTCCACTTCTACTGAAGCTGCTCCGAAGCCCGCATGTGGGTGATCTCGCAAAGGGATTGCTCTTGAATCTTCTCGAGCACTATGGGTTTGACACCCGTGACCCGCCCCTGATTGGTGCCTCCATCGATTTCCGAAAGGTGTTGAAAGGGCCGAGTGCGCCGCGGGGGATGGCATGAAGGCATTAATCTTAAGCGGAGTCAAGGGGACGCGTCTGCGTCCGATCACCCATACCAGTGCCAAGCAACTTGTGCCCATCGCCAATAAACCGATCCTCTTTTATGCCCTGGAGGCAATCGCGGAAGCCAAGATCCAGGAGGTTGGGGTAGTGGTGGGCGACACGAAGCGTGAGATCCAGGAAGCGGTCGGCGACGGTGCGCGATGGGGCCTTCAAGTCTCCTATATTGAGCAGCAGGCGCCCCTCGGCCTGGCCCACGCGGTGAAGATCGCCGAGCCGTTTCTTGGGAACCAGCCCTTCGT
Organism: Candidatus Methylomirabilota bacterium; assembly: GCA_016200385.1. GTDB lineage: Bacteria > Methylomirabilota > Methylomirabilia > Methylomirabilales > Methylomirabilaceae > Methylomirabilis. Next base: position 1,448 of record JACQEV010000270.1, on the reverse strand, counting down.
CATGTACCTCGGTGATAACCTGGTGAAGGACGGGATTCGCTCTCTGGTAGAAGAGTTCATGCGGCTCCGGCCCAACTCCCAGATCCTGCTGGCCAGGGTCCGCGACCCGCAGCGGTTCGGGGTGGCGGAGCTCAGGGAGGGGCGGGTGGTTTCCCTTGAAGAGAAGCCGGCCTACCCTAAAAGCGATCTCGCGCTCGTGGGTGTCTATATGTTCGACAAGACGATCTTCGAGGCGGTCCACGCCATCAAGCCATCCGAACGTGGCGAACTGGAGATTACCGACGCTATCCAGTACCTGATCGATAAAGGATACGAGGTCCATCCCCATGTCATCAGCGGCTGGTGGAAGGATACCGGGAAGCTTGAAGACATGCTGGAAGCCAACAGGATTATGTTGGAGGCGATCACTTCGAGGGTCGAGGGGGAGGTGGACGAGGCCTCGCACCTCATCGGAAAGGTGGTGGTGGAGCAAGGGGCAAAAATCGTGGCCAGCACTGTTCGAGGCCCGGTGATCATCGGCAAGTGCTGCCGCATCGTCAACTCCTACATCGGGCCCTTCACCTCCATCTATCACGACACCCTTGTGCAGAACAGCGAGATCGAGCACAGCATCATCCTCGACCGCAGCCGGATCACCGATATCGGAAGGTTGGAGGATAGCCTCATCGGGAAGAACGTCGAGGTGTTCCGCTCCGACGGGAAACCGAGGGCCTACCGTCTGATGCTGGGAGATAGCAGCCAGGTGGGGTTGGTATGAGAAGGTTTCGAGTTCCAGGTTTCGAGGTAAAAGATGACCTTTCAATGTGGGGCTGTGCTGAAGACTCGAAACTCGAAACGCGAAACTCAAAACATGGAATTGCGGGAGAGGCATGAAACTGATTGACGGAGTGAAGACCAAGCCGTTACGCCGAATCCCGGACGAACGGGGGTTCCTGACAGAGCTGATGCGAAGCGACTGGGAGGTGTTCGAGCGGTTCGGGCAGGCGTACATGACGGCTGCCTATCCAGGTGTAGTAAAAGGGTGGCATTATCACAAGAAGCAGACCGACCACTTCGTGGGGATCATTGGCATGTCCAAGGTCGTCCTCTATGACTCCCGCGAGGGTTCGCCCACAAAAGGACTGATCAACGAGTTCTTCATCGGTGAGCAGAATCCGGTGCTGGTCAAAATCCCCCCCCTAGTGATTCACGGTTACAAGGCTGTGGGCGACCGGATGTCGGCGATCGTGAATTTCCCTACCGAGCTCTACAATTATCAAGAACCGGACGAGTTCCGCATCCCTTTTGATAGTCCGGATATCCCTTACGACTGGGCGGTGAAGTTGGAATGAGTGACGAGGCTCCGAGTTCCAGGTTCCGAGTTCCAAGTGTTCAGGGAAGATCCAAGTCCCGAGCTCCTCTTCTGCCCCTGAACCCGGTACTTGGAACCTGGCACCTGGAACGGTGGT
>JACQEV010000277.1 GCA_016200385.1 Candidatus Methylomirabilota bacterium | reverse complement strand
GGCGCCCGCGTGAGATACCCGGCCCGCTCGAGGCGCTCGAGGTGATACTGGACCCCCCGAATGTAGATCTTCAAGTGCTGAGCGATTTCACGCAAGGTCGGGGGAGCGCCATGCCTGGCTTTATAATCAGCGATAAAGCTAAGGATCTTCCGACGCCGCTCCGTCAGTTCCATCAGCCCTCCCTATTCTTCCTTCTCCCCCATGGGGAAGCAGGCGAGGATGAGGGGAAATTAGAGGAAAGGAACACCTACTACCAATATTATACAAATGACTACTAAGTCAAGCAAAAAAACTCAACTCAGCACAGTGTGCCTCAATGGCCCACTCCCCCGCCCACTTTCGCATCCGGCCCTCGCCCCTGAATCGAAAGGGCGTCTAACGCCCAGCAGTTCCAGCCCAGGGGGACGGACACCACCGGGGTGCGGGGTACGGGACGTTGCCAAGCGCAGCAATCTGCTGGAAAAAGTTGACGTATTTGGCAACGTCGGCTCCTCACACTATCTGGCTTCTGTGCAGGAGAAGATGATGCAACGATCGAAGCCGTGTGAGGTGCGAGTTGCAGTGTCTTACGGCCTGATCCTGTAGAAACGGTTCTCAAGCGTCTGCCCTTTGAGCCCATCAAGCCGATCACCTATGGCGTCGCCCAGTTGAGCCAGCCGGTCATCCGGATGCGGATGCGTCTTGAACAACAGGCTGACCCGATTGTCATCCTTGGCCACGTGACCGATGTCTTGCAGCACCGTGGGCAATCCGAAAGGATCGTACCCGGCACGTGCGGCGAGGATCACCGCAACGCGATCTGCTTCGAACTCGGCGTTCTTGTCGAGGGAACGGGCAAAGATCTCTGCTCCGCTGCCGATCAGGTTCTTAATGTGCTCGTTTTCACCCACCCGTTTGGCAAGCACCTTGCCACCCATGTCCACCAGTCGGCTTTGCTGGAGGATCTTGAGATGATGCTTCTTGATGACATGGCCGACCTCATGGGCGAGCACGCCTGCCAACTCGCTTTCGCTCTGCAGTGACCGGTAGAGGCCCTCCGTGACGAAGATGTAGCCTCCGGGCGCCGCAAAGGCGTTGAGATCATTCGACTCGATCACGCCGAAGTGCCAGTCGAGATCGGGACGCTCGCTCTGGCTCGCAATCCAGCGCCCCACGCGGTTGACGTACTGTTGCAGCTTGGCGTCCTTCACCAGCGGGGCTGCGCCCAGGATGTTGCCGGCGACCTGGCGGCCGATGGCGACCTCTTCCTCCTGTGAGAAGCCGGTGAGGGCACGCACAATCCCCAAGTCCAGACCCCCGCCGGGGCTCGACTGAGGTCGGCCGGGTTCGGTCTCTTTCTGGCCTTTCTGCTCGAGCGACTTCAGCAAATCCTGCCAGGGATCGGCGGCGCGTGCCGCCCCGCCAACGCAGAGCAGGAGCATACTAGAGAGAAGGGCGTTCTTGACCGTGCTTCCCATTACCGTTCTCCCTTCGCTGCGTCCGGAGCGGCGAGGTACTCCACCTTCCGTGCCACGAGTTTCCCCTCGGCGGCGAATTTCCGTGCTTCCGCCTGCGTCGCGCCAAAGGACTCGGCCTTTTTGAGTTCCAGTTCGTTGTACTTGGCCGCCTTCAGGTCCTCCTCGCCGAGACCGCGAATGCCGGTGGTGGCGACCACGCGCCCGGTTCCGGCACGACCCGACGCCAGCCCGAGGACCCCCTCGGCGTCGCCGCTGCCTTTGCGGGCTTCACCGCGCCGGATGCTGAGCATGCGAACCCATCCGCTGCCCTTGGCGCTTTTCACCTGAAACCATCCGCCCTGCTTCTTCAGGATCTCCACGGTATCGCCCGCAGTGAGCGACCCGACCGTCTTCGCGTCCCGGAAAGGCTCCGCCTTGAGGGCGTCTGCCTTGAGGGCCGTGCCTGCTTCTCCGGCAAGCGCGCTGCTCGCGGCGAGCAGGAATGTCGCCAAGAGGGCTGCCATGCTTCTTGCCACGTTCATGATGTGGTTCCTCCATCGTGTGCGGTGGCCTGGTGCCACCGGAGTTGCGCCTCGGCGAAGAGTGCTCGCCAGCCGGCCCTTGCTGCCTTACCACCCGAGATCTGGCCTTCGTGGACAAACCATGTTGCGACATTTGTGCCCGGACCGAGGTACCTTGGCAACATCGCCTTGAGGGAGGCGGTGACGGTCTCGACATCCTTGGTCACACGGTCACGGGCCGCTTGGTCGTGCGCCGGGATCACCCAGGACACCGCCAGAGTGTGTTCAAAGAGGGCCCAGATGCCCTCTTGACGGCCCTTGAGCATTTCCACGCTCTTGGGTTCGGTGCCCGATTTCTCCAATCGGTGGCGGATTTTTTTCAGCGTGCCTTCACCGACGGCATTATCGGGTTCCCCCACACGGATGAGCAACAAGAAGGCGGCGAGTTCGCCGTCCCGTTCCATGGAGGCCCGCAGTGCGCTTGTTTCCAGGACCTTGCTGGTAGCCGTGGCGTAGATGCGGGCAATGGTGAAGTAGGCCAGTCCGACCGTCACGGGGCCGGTCAGGTTGATGTAGGTGTTGGTGAAGTTGATGCTGGCGTAGCTGACGCCCAGCAGGATGAACTGGGACGCGCCGAACAGGGGATCGATCTTGTCGCGCCCAACGTTACGATAGAAGGCCCAGGCAGTGGCCCAGACAATGAGAAGGGTGAGCAGCGGGTAGAGGGTGCGCCCTTCCGGATAGCGCAGATAGTCACCCTGTTTCATGTTGTCGATCGCCGTGGCCAGGATTTCGACACCCGGGTGAAGGCGGCTCATAGGAGTGGGTTTGACATCAAACAAGCTTGGCGCCGTGGAGCCGATCAGCACGATCTTATTCGTGAACTCATTCTGTGGACGTGTCCTGTCCTTGCTGATCATATCGTTGAACACGCTGCTAAAGGTCACCGTCTGGAAGGAAAAGGGCTTGCCGCGCCAGTTGAGCAGCACGCGCCGGGCAGCAGGTTCGTGGTACCCGAGTTCACGAATCACACGGGCCGGCAGGGAAGGCACCTTCCAGCCGTAATCGTTCCGGTAGACTAGGTATTCGCGTGCGATGCCGTCTGGATCGGGATAGATGTTATGGAGTCCCAGTCGTCCGCCTTGCAGTATGGATTGGAAGTGCGGAAGCACGATTCCTATGGTGGCGCCCGCTTGGGCCGCTTCAGAGAGCGGGACAACACCCGGAATCATCGCGGGCGTGATCTGGCTCAGCGAATCGCTCGCTTCGTCCAAACGCAACATGGGAAAGAACGTGTTGGTCGTCCTGGACACAGCGGCGGCGAAATAGGTGTCGCTATCGGGGTTGTAGACATCCGGGTCGCTGAACAGGATGTCGAAAATCACCGCCTTCGGGCGCTGTTCCTCCAGGTGCTCCAGGAACTCTCCCAACACTTGCCGTGGCCACGGCCAGCGGCCGTACTCCTTCGCCATGGAGGCGAGGCTTGCCTCGTTGATATCGACGATGACGATGTCCTTGTCAGGCTTTGGGACGATGAGGCGATAGCGGACCATCATGTCGAACGCGGTCTGGCGCATGTTCGCGGTGACATGGAGAACGGCTGCATCGACCACGATCAGCAGCGAGAAGATGGCCGCCAGGTAGACATAGAACGTGGTTTTCCACCGTGTCACCATCCGCACGGACAACCCGGACACCCATTGGCGAACCCGGCTGGAGAACGTGACGAGTGGATTCATTGTGGCGACCCGCGGGTATTCGGCAAGACCTACCCTATCCCGACAGCATCCCTACTTTCGTGACGTTGAAGGTAAGCTGGCGACATAGCGCGACGCCCTCGAGAGCCATACTGAGAGCTTCGCCTCGGATTCGACAATCGATTCCTTCTCCGCCAACCGGACGAAGAGCGAGGCCTGAAACACGCCCGCGAACATGTGCCCGTTCACGAACGCCGCCGGATAGCCGAACATCTTCCGCTGCTGGATCTCCGGAAGAGCAGCCACCGCATGATCGAATCAAGCCACAAGGGGTGCAGGGGCTGCGCGCTACTTCGGCGTCCTCGCTACTGGGCCACCCTGTGGATGCCCCCCGCTCTCCTGTGGCCCGCGCCCGGTTCGTTTCTTCACTCCCACCTCCTACAAGGCTATCCGTGCCTAACGAGGAGAGTCAGCCGCGGCCCGCGGAGCAGCCGAACGCAGCTACTCGCCATCGGGGCCACGTGCGGAGCGGGCCGTCGGGTTCAGCGGTGTGTTGGACGACCGACCGCCTCGCCGACTCAAGAGCACGAGCGCTACGCTGCCGAGCGTCACCGCGACATCCGCCAGGTTGAAGATACCAGTCCTCAGGGGGCCTATGTGAAGCACTGTGAAATCCCGGACGTAACCGAACGCGAGGCGGTCGATGAGATTGCCTACGCCTCCACCGAACACACACGCCACGGCAAGGAGTTGTGGGAGGGCGAGAGAAGCGTCGCGGAAGATGAGGACGACAAGCCCGAGGAGAGCCACAGTGGCGGCGAGGACGAAGGCGAAGTACCGGACGTGAGCAGGCAGGCTCGCACCCAGGCTAAGGAATCCGCCGATGTTCTCGGCGTAGCGGACTTCAAGCGCACCCGATAGGAACACACGAGGCGCTTCACCTCGTAGCACCGCCGTAGCCAGCGACTTCGTCGCTTGGTCGCATCCTATGCAGCCCAGCGCCGCAATAACCAGCACAGCGAGCTCGAGCCTCTTCGTCATTCGTCTCGTCCGTCGTTCCGGATCGCCCAACGCCCAGGTTCAGCGGCGGCGCCGAGCAACGCGAGGTGCCGTCCCCTACAAGCTGCAGTTAGGCGCTCACGCGCTCCTCGTGACCAGCACATCATCGCAGTCGCCCCATTCCGGGTAGGAATCGTCCGACGCGCCGCGCATATTCGCGATAGCTGCCTCCATACGTCCGCAGGAGATACGCTTCCTCCGTCAGAACTTGTTGCCGGATCCCGATGAATGCCCCGAGCAGCAAAACCACGGAAAGCCGAGTCGGTACCAGCACCATAAAGCCAGTCAACGTAGTGAGGATCGCGAGGAAGATTGGGTTGCGGCAGAAGCGGTAAAGCCCGCTCGTCACGAGGCCAGGCCTCGTTCCTTCGTCAATACCGATCCGCCACGAGGCGACGAGATGAAGCTGCGCAAGGACAAGGAGGATCAGACCTCCAAACAGGAAGAGCGCACCGGTCACGTGCCAGGTCCTGCTCTCCGGGTAATAGATCACCGGGATGAGCGAGAGTGATTCAGGCCATCCCACCGCCACGATGCTCTGACCCACGAGGCCAACGACGAGCACGGCGCCCAGAGCATCTCTCAGGTTTTGCCGCCAATCTCCCGATCGGAAGAAGAGGACGCCCGAGCTCCCGTACCGGCGGGACTGCAACCAGGGCCGCCAGCCGCACACGGAGCGGTTCATCCCCAAGGAGTTCCTGGAGGTGCCGGCGCTCGGCGGCGGCT
>JACQEV010000276.1 GCA_016200385.1 Candidatus Methylomirabilota bacterium | reverse complement strand
CCTCGACGCCGGCGTCACGGGCCACCCGCAGGTCCAAAAGGCCAGCTCCCCGGCTAAGCCACACCTCTACAGGGCCTCCGCCCTATCGTGGACGACCATATTTCAGTTGAATGGGCGTCGAGTCCCATGCTAACGTACTCATGGAACTCATCATATCCAACCTGAATTCTCTTCCAGAGAGGGACTGGAATAGACCGTGTTTCAAACGATCGAATGGACATCGGCCGGCACCGTCCGGCTTATTGATCAGCGAAAGCTTCCCGTCGAGGAGGTCTACGTGGAGTGCCGTGACCTCGCCGATGTCGCTCATGCGATCCGGACAATGCAGATACGAGGCGCCCCCGCCATCGGGGTGGCCGGCGCGATGGGCCTTGCGCTGGGGGCGAAGACGATCAGGACGGACGGCTTTGCGGCTTTCTTCGAGGAATTGTCTCGAAGGGGGGAGGAGCTGCTGAGAACCCGGCCTACGGCCGTCAACCTTGCCTGGGGCATTGAGCGGATGAAACGCTGCGCCGAAAAGAACAGAGACCTTCACGTTCCTGGGATCGTCCAGGCCCTGATTCAGGAGGCGCAGGCGATCCGGGAAGAGGACATCCGCGGCAACCGGCAGATGGGCGAGTACGGCAAGGCATTCATTCCCGACGGGGCCGCGGTCCTAACCCACTGCAACGCGGGGGCTCTGGCCACCGCCGGGTATGGGACGGCGCTAGGAGTGATCCGGGCGGCGCACGCGGCCGGCAAGCGGGTCTCGGTATGGGTCGATGAGACGCGGCCCTTTCTGCAGGGGGCTCGGCTCACCGCGTGGGAACTGCAGAAGGACGGCATCGCGGTCACGCTCATCACCGACAACATGGCCGGCCACCTGATGCAGCGCGGCCGCATCGATCTTGTCATCGTGGGCGCCGATCGGATTGCCCGTAACGGCGATGTGGCCAACAAGATCGGGACGTATATGCTCGCGGTCCTGGCGAAAGAGCATGGCATTCCCTTCTGCGTTGCGGCGCCTATGTCCACCTTGGATCTGTCCCTGAAAGCTGGCGACGAGATTCCGATCGAGGAGCGGAGCCCCGAAGAGGTGACGACCTGGGCCGGCATTCGGATCGCTCCAGTTGGGATCTCTGTGGTGAATCCGGTCTTTGACGTCACTCCGGCCCGCTACATCACCGCAATCATTACCGATCGGGGCGTGGCGCGGCCACCGTATGGCGCGAGCCTCGAAGCGCTTGCCACACGGGCCTAGCAGTGGCTACGCCATCTGCACAACCCACTGAAGCATGACTTGGAAGGGTCAGGACGAATCGGCGACGAGAGGACGGAAGGCGATAGCCGTCACCTGCCTCCTGATCGCGTTAGTTCCGCTCGCTGCGGCCGCCCCGCCTCAGGTTGAGCCAGAGTCCGCGTGGAGGCTGGCACTCGAGCGAATCGGGGCGAAGGACTATCAGGGCGCCGCTCCGCTCCTCGACGACCTCCATAAGAGTGATGCCTTCCCGAAGGCGAACGAGGCCGGCTTTCTCCTGGGCGTCTCACTGTAGGCCCTTGGCCTGAAATCCGAGGCTCTCGCGACACTCTCGCGCCTGCTTCAGGAGCACCCGGCCAGCCTCCTCAGCGAACGAGCCCAACGAGACCGGGCCAGGCTGTATGCCGACGCCAACCTGCTTTCGCAGGCCGAGGAGGCCTATAGAGATTACCTCTCTCGCGCCTCAGACGCGGCTCGGCGTCGAGAGGCCATGCTCGCGCTCGCAGAGATCACCCTGAAAGGGCAGAAGCGGCGGGAGGCGGAGGATCTCCTGCGAGGGCTATGGCTGAAGTGGCCGGGGAGCCGGGAGGCGGTTCGAGCGGCCGAACTCCTGACGTCGATGGCGGAGGCACAACCCTTCACGCTCGACGAACAATTTGAGAGCGCCCTCACCCTCTACCGCGCCGGCCAGTATGCACAGGCGGTGACCGCCTTGTCGCCATTTCTTGCCAGTGGCCCTTCATACGCCTCACGGGCGAGGCTACTGAGCGGGATCAGCCACTTTCAACTCCGGGACTACAATCGGGCCATTGTCCTCCTCTCGCCGCTCGTCAAAGAGCCTTCCCCTCTTCGGGCGGAGGCGCTCCACTGGATCGGCCGAAGCTACGGACGGCTGGACGATCGGGAGAAGGCGATCCAGACATGGGCCCGTCTGGTCAAAGCGTATCCCAGGAGCCCATGGGCTGCTGATTCGCTCTACCTGATGGCGTTGAACTACCGCGAGGACGGCAAATCGACGCCAGCGGTTCATGCCCTGTCCCGCCTTCTCAGGGATCATCCGTCCAGCCGATTCGCTGATGCAGCGCTCTGGGCCAGGGCCTGGATCAATTACCGGCAATCGGCCCTCGGCCAGGCGCTTCATGATCTGCAACGACTGCAGAGCAACGCCACATCGACCTCGCGACTCCGGGCGCAGGCACTCTACTGGCAAGGGAGGATCCTCGAACGGTTGGGGAAGAAAGGGAGGGCGATCGACGCCTACCGGGGACTGTTCAAGACCATCGGCGACGAGTACTATTACGCCGAGCAGGCCCGTCTCCGCCTCCTCCGCCTGAATCCATCGATCGGGCCCGGAGTCACCGCCGCCTCGACGGCAGAGCGGTCAGCGGTCAGCGGTCAGCGGTCAGCAGTTCCCTTGCCCTGTACCCTATACCCTCAACCCTGCTCTTCTGAGGCAGCCAAGGCCAGGTTGCTCAAGGAGCTGAATCTGCGAGAGGAAGCCGCGGAAGAGTTCTGGGCTCTCGTGGGGCGGTATGTTGATGACCGCGGCCTATTGTCCGAAGCCTGTCGCGCCTTCCTCGACCTGGGTTACATCGAAAAGAGCGTATGGGTAGCGAAACGCCTCCTCCGTCCGCTCTACGCGCAAAGCCGCCCCGCCGAGCCTGTGCCACGGTATTGGGAGTTCCTCTATCCGCTTGGTTACTGGGAGCTGGTCAAGGAGCAGAGCGCGCTTCATGCCCTTGATCCCTACCTGGTCGTTGCGCTGATCCGGGAGGAGAGCGCCTTCGGCGAACGGGTCGTGTCGCCGGCCGGCGCTGTCGGCCTGATGCAGCTCCTCCCCAGGACGGCCGACCAAATCCTCAAGGCTGCAGGTGGATCGAGGGAGTCCGCGGATCTCGACTCACCGGCCGCCAATATCGGACTCGGGACTCGATACCTTGCCCAAACGCTCGAGGAATTCAAGGGAAACTGGGCCATGGCCTTGGCCGCTTACAATGCCGGGCCGCATCAGGTCCGCCGGTGGTTGGAGCTTTGGGGATACCGAACTGACGACGAGTTCATCGAGGAGATTCCATTTTCAGAGACGCAGCAGTATGTGAAGCGGGTCCTGGGAAGCTATTACCGCTACCGGGCTCAATATGGTGCTCTGGAACAGACCGCTGGGTCGGGATGAAACAGAGCCAGTTGACGGCTGACAGTGGCCTTCAATCTCTGAACGATGAACTATGAACTCTGAACTAAGGTTGCTGTCCGGAAAAGAGATCGTCCTTGGCGTGACCGGGAGCATCGCCGCCTACAAGGCAGTGGAGCTTCTTCGTATGTTGGTCAAGGCCGGGGCCTCTGTCACTGTCGTTTTGACCGAAGCGGCTCAGCGATTCGTGCCCCCCCTTACCTTCGCCGCCCTCTCGCGGCGGGAGGTGATGACCGACCTCTTCACCTTGGACTATGAGGCGAAGATCCGCCACATCGCCGCAACCGAGGGCGCCGACCTGCTCTTGGTGGCGCCTGCCACCGCAAACGTCATCGGCAAGTTCGCCAGGGGGCTCGCCGATGATCTCCTGACCAACCTGTTCCTGGCCTGCACGCGGCCGGTCGTGGTGGCGCCGGCCATGGATGCTGACATGTACCGTCACCCTGCTGTCCAGGAAAACCTGGAG
>JACQEV010000275.1 GCA_016200385.1 Candidatus Methylomirabilota bacterium | reverse complement strand
TTACGTCTCTGGTGAAGGCGCTGCGGCCGTCCAGGCCGTCGCCCAGCCCACGCTGGAACTGACCCTCTTCCTTTTACTCCGGGCTTTCGCCTCCGGCTGCACCGCCCTGACGGGCGTGGAGGCAATCTCGAACGGGATCCAGGCGTTCAAATATCCAGGGTCGAGGAATGCCAGCGTGACCCTCACCTGGATGGCAGGGATCCTGCTCACCCTCTTTCTCGGTATCACCATCCTCTCGCATCTGCACCACGTGGTCCCCCGGCATGGAGAGACGCTGGTCTCGCAGCACGCCCGGGACATCTTCGGAACCGGCATCTTCTATTATGTGATCCAGGCGGCCACCGCCATGATCCTGATCCTCGCCGCCAACACCAGCTACGCCGGCTTCCCCCGCCTGTCTTCCATCTTGGCGCACGATCGCTTCCTGCCCCACCAACTCGCCAACCAGGGAGACCGCCTCGTCTATTCGAACGGGATCATCAGCTTGGGTCTCGTCGCCTCTTCGCTCATCTGGCTCTTCCAGGGCGAGACGCACGCCTTGATCCCGCTGTATGCCGTGGGCGTCTTCCTTTCCTTCACACTCTCTCAGGCGGGGATGGTGCGGCACTGGCTGACCCTCCGGACCTCCGGCTGGCGCCGGTCCGTCGCCATCAACGGCCTCGGCGCGGTCTCGACCGGCATCGTGCTGGCGGTGATCGCGGCGACGAAGTTCATCCACGGCGCCTGGATGGTCATCGCGCTGATCCCCATGATGACGGCGGTCTTTCGCAAGATCCACGAACATTACACACTCATGACGAATCAGCTCTCGCTGCAAGGCTTCGAGCCGAAAAAGTTCCATGAGCAAATCGCGGTGGTCCCGGTCTCCGGGATCCATCGGGGGGTCGTCATGGCCCTGCAATATGCCAAGAGCCTCGCGCCCCATGTGGAGGCCATCTATGTGGACCTCGACGTCGAGGCAACAGAGGCGCTTCGAACCAATTGGGAGGTCTGGTCCGGCGGGACCGATCTCGTGATCCTCGATTCACCTTATCGCTCGGTCCTCGGACCGCTTCTAGAGTACATCGAGGGGCTGGAGCAGAAGCATCCCGACGCATTAATTACCGTCGTTTTGCCTTCAGTAGTCCCCGCCCGATGGTGGCACAACCTACTCCACAATCAGACCGCTTGGTTCATCAAGGGCGCGCTCCTCTTCAGAAAACATGTGATCGTGGTCACTGACGTTCCGCATTATCTGACGGAGTAGGAGGAGACAATGAGCACCCCTTCAGCCTCACGCTATCCTAAGACGACCAAGCTGAAGGACGGGAGCGAGGTTCTCGTCCGGTTCATGGTTCCGGCCGATCAGGATCGACTGCTGGAGCTTTTCAAGGGCATCCCGGAGGAGGAGCGGGTGTTCTTGCGCGAGAATATGGCCAAGCCCGAGGCGATCGCGAACAGGGTCCGCGCCCTTGAACGCGGTCGGCTGATCGCCCTCGTCGTAGAAGCCGGGGGAAGGATCGTCGGCGATGCAACCCTTCAGCGCCGCCCGACACATTGGCTCCATCATGTCGCCGAAGTGCACGTCGTCGTCGACCGCGCCTATCGCCGGCTGGGGCTGGCGCACAACCTGCTGTATGAGCTATTTGATCTGGCCAGGGACGAGGGCATTGAGACCCTTTTGGCGGAGATGATGTCCGAGCAGGCAGCGGCCATCAGCCTCTTCGAGCGGCTCGGTTTCAGGCGCGAGGCCATCTTCCGAGAGATGGTCAAGGATCTTCACGACAAGAAGCACGATCTGCTGATCATGACCCGCGTTCTGACCGGTAAAGGGAAGCGTTCGTCGGGGTGGTTCCGATGAGCCACATCGTTAGCGACTCTTCTCAAACCTTCTCAGAAGCCCCAAGATCTCGTCCCTCGTAGGAAGCGACTCTTGCGCGCCGCGCTTGGTCGTGGCCAGTGCGCCGGCTGCGTTCGCAAAGCGCGCGGCGTCCACCAAGGTCTCGTCGTCCCACAAGGCGCCCAACTGCTTCCGTGCGGCAAGCGCCGCGGCGAGCGCACCACTGAACGCGTCACCGGCCGCCGTGGTATCGACGACCTCGACCGGCAAGGCCGACAAATATCGGACGATCGATTCCGCGCACAGGAGGGCGCCCTGGGCCCCAAGTGTGACGATGACGGCTCGTGGTCCTCGAGTGAGGAGTGCTTTCGCTGCCGCTTCTGCGCTGTTCGGGTCGCTGACCGCAATCCCTGTCAGGGTCTCCGCCTCGGTCTCGTTCGGCGTCAGCACATCAACGTGACGCAGGAGACGTTCCGGCAGGTCGCCCGCAGGCGCCGGATTCAGGATCGTGGTCATCCCACGGGCCTTCGCGAACTGCAATGACCGCTCCACGGTAGCGACCGGGATCTCGAGTTGCAGGAGCATGACGGCCCCAGGGGCAAGGAAGGTCGCGTTCTCGTCGATCATGCCTGGCAGGAGGAATTGATTGCTCCCGGGCGCTACGGCGATCTGATTCCGCCCCTGCCGATCAACAACGATCAGGGCGACGCCCGTCGGAGCCGACTCGTCCCGAAGCAGCCCGTCAGCCGGCAGCCTAGCCGCCACAAGGTCTCGACAGATTCGATCACCGAACGAATCGCGCCCGAGATTCGCGAGAAATTTGACCTCGGCCCCGGCCCTGAGCGCCGCCACCGCCTGATTCGCCCCTTTGCCGCCATCTGCGAGCAGCAGGTCTCCGCCCAGAACCGTCTCCCCCTCTCGCGGCAGGCGTTCCACGGCTACGATCAGATCAAGGTTCGCGCTACCGATCACGACCACTGTCGGCATACCCGCTCCAGGAAAAGGCGCACGAACCGTCCGGCGTCCACTTCGGTACACACCTGAAGGTTCGGGGGCTGTTTCCATTCCGCCCTGATCTGGCACCTGTCAGCGATGGTAACCCCTTGAGCAGGCCCATCTGCCGTTTCCACTTCCACATGAAGCGGCTCGCGCCTCACGAGCGATTGATCGATCACGACCCCGACAGCGAGCGGGTCGTGGAGAGGGATCGCGGCGCACCCCCTTCGCTCCCGTATGTACCCGAACAGCCGCTCGCTCGAATCACAGATGAACTGGGTCACCCGACTGCCGATCGGTCGGACCACCGCTTCGACCTGCTCCTGCGTGAGGATGACCTGCTCCGTGACATCGAGCGGGACGAGGGTAATCGGAAGCCCTGAGCTAAAGGCAATCTCCGCTGCATGTGGATCGATGTAGATGTTAAATTCTGCCATCGGCGTCACGTTGCCGGGCACCTCGATAGCTCCCCCCATGATGACGATCTCTCTAACCTTTGCCATCCTTTCCGGGGCCGCCAGAATCGCCATCGCCACATTGGTGAGCGGGCCAATGCAGATCAGGACGATTTCGTTCGGAGCGGAATCGATGAGATCGGCGATGAGCGTCGAAGCGTCCTGTCGCACAGGGGATTGTCGAGGATCAGGGTATCGGGGCTTCCCCTCACCGGTCTTGAAGCGTGACAGATTTCCCAATCCGTCTTGACCGTGATAGTGCTCTGCTGTACGAAGCGCCCTTTTCAAAGGCTGCCGGGCACCTAGCGCCACCGGGGGTCTCGGGTGCGGATCGATCACGTCGAGGATCGCGCAGGCGTTTCGTGCGGCCTGCTCCACTGTGACATTACCGGCCACAGTCGTGATCGCCTCCACAGACAGTTCTGGAGACGCGAAGGCCAGGATAAGGGCCAGCGCATCGTCGATGCCGGGATCGGTGTCGATGATCACGCGTTTTGGAGTCATTCCTTTCTCGTCCTGCCGGGATTGTACTCAAGTTCTGCCCGGCATACTATCTTCTTGTTGGAGCGCAGTGGGATATCTCCACATGCGGGGCAGAACATGGCCAAATTCCATCTCCAAAGAAACATGCGTTCATATGCGGGACAAAGGGTTCCGAGTAGTCTCGGGCTGTGTAAGTGGGCGCCGCAGGCGTGAGAGGAAATTCGAGTTCGGCAAGTACACAATCGAGCTTTCAATCCCGATACCTTTAGTGCAGATTCGTGATGTAATCTACACTAGCCCCAACGTAGTGTACAGACCGGAGTCAAGGGTAACGGGTGTTCGGGGACATGGGTAACACTTTTAGGGAAGCTCCTCATGGTCTCTCAGGTTGATCTGGGCCACCTTCTGGTGGCAGAAGAAGACATCGAGCAGGCCATCGGTCTGGGTC
>JACQEV010000252.1 GCA_016200385.1 Candidatus Methylomirabilota bacterium | reverse complement strand
GAGAGCCTCTACGGCCGCCCTGGGCCGCGGCTCGTCGAGGGTCTGGAGCGACTGGCCGGGGTTGTCCACCCTGAAGTGTTCGCCGAGGCATCTACTGTCTCGTAGCGGCGCGGCGGGGCTGCACAGATGCCCCCAGGCAATCCGCTACCGAGAGGACCGCTCAATCATAGAGAGGAATGTCTTTCGAGAGGGGTGCCAGTGACACAATCGAGCCTCTACTTGAAGCAAGTTGAATTGGGCCAGATGGCCAACTATGTCTACTTTATCGGCTCGACCAAAACGAGGGAGGTCGCCGTGGTTGATCCGGCGTGGGAGAGCGATCGAATCGTGAAGCTCGCCCAGGCCGATGACATGAGGATCACCCACATCCTGGTCACCCACACCCATCCCGATCATGTGGGTGGCAAGCTGTTCGGACTGGAGATTCAGGGGATCGCGGAGCTCCTCGAGAAGGTGGACGCCAAAGTGGTGATCAACAAGGCTGAGGCCAGCTACCTCACGCCACTCTCCGGATCGAACATCGTGGGGGCCGACAATGGCTACACCCTGAAGCTTGGCGACATCGCGATTACGTTGATCCATACCCCTGGCCATACGCCGGGCTCTCAGTGTTTCCTGGTCCAGGATCATCTGATCTCCGGTGACACCCTGTTCATCGGCTCTTGCGGCCGGGTCGATTTACCGGGGAGCAACCCCGAGCAGATGTATGATTCACTGGTCAATACACTGATGAAGCTCGACGACAAGATCGTGGTCTTGCCGGGCCACAACTATGCCGCCGGTCGGCTCTCCAGCTCCATCGGCGAGGAGCGAAGGCGCAACCCGTTCGTCCAGTTCCGCTCTGTCTCTGAGTTCCTCCGCGCCATGGGATATGCATAAGCCAGGAACATCGCCGGTCTACTCGCCATCCCGAATCTCTACCTACGAATCCTGTCCCCGCCAGTACAGATACCGCTATATCGATCGGATCCCTCGCGAGGAGGAGTCTATCGAAGCGTTCCTCGGATCGCGGGTCCACGAGGCACTGAACAGGCTCTATCGAGACCTCCTGCTTGGGAAACATCCAAACCTAAACGATATCCTCAATTACTACGATTGGCAGTGGCGCCGCCAGTGGCATGATCAGGTCAAGATTGTCAAGCAGGACTGCTCAATCGAAAATTACAAGCGGCTCGGCGAGCGGTGTCTGAAGGACTATCACGATGCCCACAAGCCGTTCGACCGTGGGCAAACGCTGGGGCTGGAACATCGCGTGACATCTTCCCTCGACCCGGCTGGCCGCTACCGGATTCAAGGATACATCGATCGTCTTGTGAGCGTGGGGTCGGGGCGCTACGAGATCCATGATTTTAAGACCTCCGGTCGACTTCCGGGCCAGGGCCTGCTCGATGCCGATCGGCAACTGGCCCTCTATCAGCTCGGGGTACAAGGGAAGTGGCCCGAGGCCAAAGAGATCGAGCTGGTCTGGCACTATCTGGCCTTTGGCAAGGAGCTACGATCCAGGCGGACGCCGGAGGCGCTGGACAGGCTGAAGGCGACGACCATCGCCCTGATCGAGCGGATCGAGACTGATACCGAGTTCAAGCCGATCAAGAGCACCCTCTGCCACTGGTGTGCTTACAAGGACATCTGCCCCGTCTGGAACGACCGCCCAGTGACGACTTCAACCCTGTCGATCAGAGCTTCCGACCATCGTCGATCAGCAGACCTCACAGCCCAGGACGATGGACATGCCTTTGATCTGCGAGCTGTCTCTCGTGAAGCGCTCCGGGAGGCAATTCTGGCTGCGGCCGAGACCGAAGGGGCAGAGATACGATTCACTGACCACGGTGACCTCTGGGTTCGTATGGCCCAACTCACGCCACCGGCAGCTCTGGACGGAAGGGCCGACGGGTGGACCCAGCTTTCTGATGAGAGTCTCCCCCTGCTCTTCAGGCAGGTTGAACGTGCGCGATGGAGCGCCACGTTTGTCGAGAAGCTCGAGCGGTATCTCGCGTCGTGACATCTCTGAGGGCGTTACGTGATATTATACAGACGGGTCTAGGTTTCCGGGCTGCCGTTCGGAGGGCGCTGATGCACACAGCGAGAAAAGATCTCAACACCATTGGGTACGCTCCGGTTTCAACCCCGCTCGGACAACTCTATGTGGCCTTTCGCGGCAGCGCCGTCTGCTATGCGGCCCTTGGGTCAGGTGTGCGTGGCTTTGAGCGGAGGTGCGTCAGGGCGTTCGGCGTCAGACCGGTGCGGGATCTCCGCTTGGCGAAGGGCCTGGCAAGGCGGGCCGTGGATCATTCGACGGGGAAGCGGAGCTTCTCGGCCACATTGGACTTCTCCGGTCTCACACCATTTCAGCGTCTGGTCTTGAAGAAGACCCTGCAGATCCCTGCCGGCGAGGTGCGCTCGTACCAGTGGGTGGCGAAGGAGATCGGCGCCCGACGGGCGGTTCGCGCCGTCGGGACGGCTTTGGCCAGGAACCCGATCCCCTTCCTGATCCCGTGCCATCGCGTTGTCCGGACCGATGGCCGGATCGGGCATTACTCTGCGGGCGGCCCTGGGGTGAAGGCGAAGCTGTTGGCCTTCGAAGGTGTCGATCTCGTGGGTCTCGCGCGCTTGGCTACGCGGAGGATCCGCTTCGTGGGAAATGGGACGAGCAAAAGCCTCTGCCTCCCTAGCTGTTACAGTGCCCGGCGCATCCCGGAGCAGAATGTGGTTTATTTCACCACGCAGCGGGAGCCGTTGCGGAAGAGATATCGCCCCTGTCAGAACTGTCGCCCCACATAGCGGCCTTATTGACCCATACACTCCTTCGGATAAATGCCCTCATCCCAACCTTCTCTCGAAGGAAGAAGCGGACAAAACACCTTCAGACCATGCGCAAGAATAATGATCGAATGTCCGCCTTTGGACACGAGGCCGGAAGAAGCAAACAGATAGCCTGCCCATGGCGGGCTAACATTCGAAGGAGTGACGACCTATGCGGATCTGGCGGGATCTCTCGTACCTGGCCCTGGCAACCTCCTTCGCCAGCCTGGGGATTGCAAATGTTTCTTGGGTGGCCGTGACGAGATTCGGGGGATTAAGCCCAAGAGCCTATGCGGCCGGCGCGGTCATTGGCCTTCTGTACGCCATCGCCTTCATGCTCATGGAGCTGGTGCAGCGGAAGGGATAGAGCTGCTTCCGAGATAACGTCGTGTCTCTTGACCGCCAGCGCTGTCCTGGGTTCCCTTTGCCCTCAAGAGCTGGCTGGGCGCATGCGGAGTAGCTCGGACCCGCAGCGAAAGATGCTGTCGGGAAAACCACGTGACCGTTTGATCACGTAATCCCGATCCACAGGGCAGGCGACGCGATTCATTAGTGGGTGACTTCCTTATCGGACCCGGTGCGGCTCGAGAAGACATGTGAGGCGTGATGGTGGACCATCTGCCAGATGCCGTCGGTCTTCTCATAGATGTTGGTTGATAAGAGCGTAGTTGCGGTCACATCTTGTTGGACGTGGGAGAGGAGGTTTTCCGTCAAGACCACCCACGCCAATGGGCCACGGATTTGCACCCGGACATCGGTCAGGGTAAAGCGGATTTCCTTGGTATTGGAGAAGATCATCTCCCAGCTCGCTCTCACCGCCTCCCATCCCGAAAGCATCGACCACCCTGGGTGTATGCAATTGACATGGTCTCCTCTTGCCCACACAGCCCCCATTCGCTGGATATCCAGGCTTTCAAAGGCTCGATAGAAGTTGGCGTTGACCTCCAGCACCTGGAGTTGTTCTTGCTCGGGTGTGGTCATGAACCCTCTCCCTTTCTGGTCTCAGTGTTCGACGTCCAAGCCCGCCGTATTCTCGTGCCGTTCCAACGTGATGCACCGAATGGTAGGGGCGACCCGACGGGTCGCCCGTACGAGGCGGCAATGGTCGCGACCGCTCGGAACGGCACAGTCGCCATACATAGTTGGAACGGTACTAGCTCGCCTTCGCGGCTGGACACGCGACGATGATGTTTCCATCCACGACCTGAACAGACAGCCGCTCGAGGTATTCTCCAGGACACGGTCCGGCCACGCATTCACCGGTAGCGGGATCGTATGTGGCGCCGTGGGTGGCGCAGATGATGAAGCGGCCATCCTCAGACAAGAATTCGTTTTCAAACCAGTCCATAGGCATCGGAATGTGGCAACACCGATTGAGATACGCGTAAAAGCTCCCGCGATAGTTGACAACAAATCCCTCGACCGGCTGCCCGTTCCAATTCAGAATGAACTTTTTCGTGCAGCCCGGTTGAAGCTCCTCGACACGCACCACTTGCTGTTCAATGGGATTTCTTGACATCTCGCCTTGCCATCCTTGGTTCTCCAAAGTAGCGTGATTATACTGATCTCGACAGCAAAAGAAAAGGGCGCCTTGTCTTGACAGCTCAGAGACCCTTGGGTATAGTAACTTGACCTGAGCGCCGGCGTAGCTCAGTTGGCAGAGCAGCTGATTCGTAATCAGCAGGTCGAGGGTTCAAGTCCCCCCGCCGGCTCCAGTTGCTCGATCGACGCGCCGAGTCAGGGCTGAACCTCTCAAAGGACCGGGTGATCGACTTTGCTGGCGTTGCGAGGACCCATGCGATGGTGTGTTATCCTACCATTGACACAGGAAGAAGGGGGGGGACGTGAGGTCCCTACAACGTCTGGTAGTTCCAGTCTCCGGTCTTATTTGACGCTATGCGGCGTAATGTCTTGACATCCTGGATAAAGGGTGGTATAAGGAACTAAATAAAACTTTGCAGCCCGGTGATCGAAGGGAGAGCGTGTAGAATCACCCTCAAAGAGGGGTAGCGATTTCACTCGGATTTTATCCCCGCGACTCGGATATCCAGACCTTATTTACCCTCCGGTGGTCTTCCGGGCCAGACGGCTGGCCCAAACTTCCACTTACCAGTGCCGTTCCAACTTGATGAGCCGAATGTGAGCGGCGTCCCTTATGGCAAGATGGTCGCGACCGCGCGGAAGGGCAAGGTCGCCATATATAGTTGGAACGGTACCAGCACCATCAGATTCTCGATCTCGGCAGTGGCTGCTTTTTTTTCTGAAAGGAGGTGAGAGAGGACAAGGATGGATAACCCGATCAGTTGGTTCGGCGGCACACGGTTCGCCGGGTTCAGTGAAGACGAGATCCGGGCGATACGAGAGGGCGCTGCCTTAAGAGCGCGTCGGGATATGGCTGCTCTCCGGCAGGAGAGATGGCGTTCAGCAGAGCCGAAGAGCAAGCGTAGTCTGAAGCGCAAAGCCGCGTAGGTCGTCGGGCCGCTTCAAGAGTCAGGAAGATCGGAGACAGTGGGCGGGCAGAAACGTCCGGGAGGGGAAGACTGTCGATTGGGGTGAGATCGAAAAGCCCGAAGAGCAGGGTGGGCTTGCGGTGTTTTCGCGGCGCTGCTGCAGGGGTGATTGTCCTCACGCTCATTGTGTCAGCCCTCGGCGTCGAAGGCAAGCCGCCCGCAGCGGAGCGGAAGCCGCTGCCCGACCGAACGACGACGGCAGAGGCGCACTATGAACTCGGAGTTGTGTACCATCAGCGGATGTTCGCTGATCTCGACCAGGCCATTGCCGAGTATGAACAGGCGGTCAAGCTTCGGAGCGACTTCGCCGAGGCACACTATCATCTGGGCCTTTCGTATCACACGAAGGCCAAGTTGGGCGTAGACGATAAGGCTCTTTACCGCAAGGCGCTGAAAGAGTACAAGCTGTATCTGAAGTACATGCCAAAGGGCCCACTGGCCGAAAAGGCCCGGCAGAATATCAAGGCCGTGGAGTCACGCCTTCGATAGGGATTTGGGTTATGAAGTTCAGGAGTGGGATCGGCGGACCTGCTTTTATCCTGTTTTTTCTCGTGGGGGCACTCCTTGCGTTCCCCCACCCTCGACGCGCATACGGCTTCACGATCATCTCTGAAGCCGAAGAGAACGAGATCGGCAAAAAGGCTGATGAAGAAATCCTCAGACGCTTCGGACGGTACCGGCACCAGGAGCTACAGGCGTATGTCGAATCGATCGGCCAGCGGCTGCTGGAGGGGATTGGCCCGACCAGTTTCCGCTACAGCTTCAAGATCATCGATATCCCAGAAGTCAACGCCATGGCCCTGCCGGGCGGCTACATCTATATCACCCGAGGGATGCTGGGGATGCTGAACACCGAGGCCCAGCTCGCAGGGGTCCTCGGCCACGAAATCGGCCACGCGACCGCCCGCCACGCGGCGAAGCAACTCACAAAGGCGTTTGGCGCGCAGATCCTGTCGTTGGGTCTGATGGCGCTCAGTCCGGGGGGTCGGGAGAACGCGGGGAACTGGGCCATGGTTTCGACCGCGCTCTTCGATCATGTCCTCCTGGGATATGGTCGGGAGGCGGAGTTGGAGGCGGACGATCTGGGACTTCGCACGGCCTATCGCGCCGGGTACGATCCCAGGGAAATGGTCACCTTCCTCAAGGCGATGAAGGTGAAGGAGCGACTGGAAGCCCTCGGGTATCATGGCTTTCAGGGGACCCATCCGGAGACGACGGACCGCATCGTGAAGGCCGAAACGATGTCATCCATTCTCGTCGAGCAGGGTGGCGGGAGCCTCGAGGTGAAGGCGAATGAGTACAAAGCGCACCTCGATGGCCTGCTCTACGGTGCGAAGCAGGATAACCGGCGCTTAAAAATCTACGCTGCTAAAGGTGGGGATACTCCAGCGAGCGTGGCCAAGGATATTCTGGGCGATCAGCAATTGGCCTGGGAGATAGCCAACCTGAATGGGATCAAGGAGGCGACGGTCTTTCGCGAGGGGGATCAGGTGAAATTCCTGGCGCCCTCTCCTGATGGGGGGAGTGGGGGCCAGCGCCTGAAGCTCTCCCCGAATTGAAGTCATCTGTCACAAGACGGAGGATGAGATGATGAGAAAGATGGTCATGATTCCCTAAGATCATTCAAAGCAACGCATTATCTACACCACCCAGAAGGTCAAGTCCGGTAGGAACGTGGAGGCGCTTCAGATGTCCGCCTGAGAGTGTTCATGTCGTGCATGGAATCGCGGAGTGGGGAAAGCCGCTTGGCCCTCTGGGGTAAGACGCCAGGGGGTTTTCATTTTGACCAAAACGTCACGACATTCATTCAACCCCCGGCCTGAGTTGGAAGAGGGGGCCCTGCGGGTCTAGGCAGCCCCCATTCAATGAAGGAGGGCACATCGATGTATGAGACGATTCCCCTGATTCCACAGCGAAAGCTTCGGCTGTACCAGGAGGTGGAGCGACGGTATCAGGTCTGGATCGTAGTCCTTGCCATCGTCGCCCTGACGTTGGGGGTCTCCACGTTGGCACTGCACGGGCGGGTAGGGACGCCCGAGCTCGAGGGCTACGACGCCGTCTACGACAGTGTGATGAAGGAATACGAATCGGTGCGGGACGATCCCTATCTCCGTCGATACTTGATTGCCAAGATCAAAAGCCTGGCCGCGGAGAATGAGGTGGACTCCGACCTTCTGTTCTCGGTGGTCGCCGTCGAGTCTTCCTTTCGCGTGGTGGCCAAGTCTCCGAAGAACGCCAGGGGCTTAGGGCAGCTCATGTTCGGGACCGCCAGGGCGTTCAACCCCGGCGCAGTGAGCCGGCCCGATGACCTCTATGACGTTCACTTGAATCTGGACACTGCGTTGAAGTATCTGAAGGCCACTCTCGTCCAAAACCGGGATGATATGCGCACCTCGTTGCTGGTCTATTATTACGGCGATTCGGCGCGCCGCCCCGGGTTCGAGGACAGAGATCAGTATGTCCGAAAGGTGATGGATTGCTACAATCGCCTGCAGGAGCGTCGGCGGGCGATGGATGGCAGCGTCGTGACCTTCGAGGCGGGCTACCGCCCTTCCGGGTAGCCCACGTGGAATCTAAGGACCCGATCGCATGGACGGGAGCGGAAGAGGAGAGGATGGGGATGCCATCCGTCGGATGTTTGGCGGCATCGCGCACCGATACGATCTCCTCAATCGCCTCCTGAGTGCCGGCCGGGATCGCTACTGGCGACGGGAGGCGGTGGCTCAGGCCCAACTCCCTGCGGGTGGGCTGGCGGTGGATGTGTGCACCGGAACCGCCGACGTCGCCCTCGAATTGGCCAGACAATTTCCTTCAGCCAAGTCCATTGTGGGAGTGGACTTTTGTCTGCCCATGATTCGTTTGGCGGCGAGGAAGGTGGCCCAGGCGGGCCTGAAAGAGCGCATCAGGCTGCAAGCAGGGTCGGCCGAGGCCCTCCCATTCGACTCCAACATCTTCGATGCGGCCACCGTCGCCTTCGGCATCCGCAATCTGGTGGATCGAAAGCGGGGGCTCGCCGAGCTGAACCGAGTGCTACGGCCCGGGGGCCGGGGGATCATCCTGGAGTTCGCCATGCCCCAGGGCCCACTCTTCGGGCGGCTCTACCGCTTCTATTTCCAGCGGGTGCTGCCATGGCTGGGCGGTCTGATCTCTGGGGATCGGGCGGCCTATAGTTATCTTCCAGCCTCCGTGTCCGTCTTTCCCTCTCCCCGGGAGCTCGGCAGACTGATGGAGGAAGTGGGCTTCCACGATGTCCGCTGCCGCGCCCTGACTGGCGGGATCGTCACACTGCATGTGGGGAAGAAGTTGGGGTGAACGTCCTCCGGCCGGTTATTCGGAAGACAGGCCTGTTCCTCGAGCTGATCAAGTTCCCTCACACTATCTTCGCGCTTCCCTTTGCCTTCATGGGCGCAATCCTGGCGGCTCGGGGGATCCCGGCGTGGCCGACACT
>JACQEV010000259.1 GCA_016200385.1 Candidatus Methylomirabilota bacterium | reverse complement strand
GTTCTCGAGGGCAATGGCCGCTTGAGTGGCCAATGTCACGGCGAGCCCCTCATCCTCCTCACTGAACTCCTCGGCGCCCTGCTTCTCGGTCAGGTAGAGGTTGCCGAACACCTTCCCCTTCGAGATGATGGGCACACCCAGGAAGGACTTCATCGGAGGATGATTCGGGGGAAAACCGTGAGCCCGGGGATTCTTCGTCAGATCCTTCAGGCGGAGAGGCTTCGCCTCATTCACCACGACCCCCAGAACCCCCTTGCCGACCGGCAGGGGACCGATCGCCCTCTTGGTCATCTCATCGATGCCCGCTGTGATGAACCGGCTGAGACCGCCCCTTCCATCCAGGACTCCGAGGGCCGCGTACTTGGCGTGCATGACCTTGCAGGCCATATTGGCGATCCGCTGCAGCACCACCTCGAGAGAGAGCTTGGCGCTGACGATCATTCCCGACTTCACCAGCATCCCAAGTTGGCTCATCTCCCTCTTGCTCACCTTTTCTCTCTCCTCCACAAAGGCAAGGGGGACGAGGGCCACGAGGCGGTTTGCCGCCGGATCGTAGACATCGAGGATCTTCTCCAGACGCGCCATCTCCCCTCGATACCTCTTGAAGAGGGATCTCCTGTAGACATCCTGGATCGTGAGGAAGGCCTCGATGAGCTGGTCGGCGGTCATTCCTCCGAGCACCCCCTGCTTCGCTCGGGACCGGGCATAGACAATTGCCGCGTCGTGCTTTCCGGTCTCCACACAGATCAGGACGGTGTCATAGAGCGCGCTGAACTCGCTTTCGATCTCCTGTGGGGTAAGGCCCTGCAGCAGACCTTTTGCGCTCATCTGCTGGGTCCATTCTCGCCGCAGCAGCTCGCGCTTCTCCCGGAAATGGGCCACCAGCTCTTCCCGTAACTTCTTGCTCTCCCGTTCCATCACCTCACCGTCTTATGGCACCCAGTCGGCGATGAAGAGGTTCATCTCACCAGGCAGCTTCCGGTTCCGGTGCGAGGCAAACACGAGCTTCGTCCCATCCGGCGAGAACATCGGGAAGCTGGTGAACGTGTCACCATAGGTCACTTGCTCCAGGTCGCCGCCGTCGGTATTGACCAGGTAGAGGGCGAAGCTCCGTCGCGAGGGGTCGTGGAGGTTGGACGAGAAGATGATCTGCCTGCCATTCGGATGCATAAAGGGCGCAAAGTTGGCCGCGCCATTATCGGTAATCTGCCGCTGATTCGAGCCGTCGGCGTCCATTACGAAGATCTCCATCCGCGAGGGCCGCGTCAGGCCCTGCGCGAGCAGGGCTTCGTACTCCTTGATCTCGGCCTCGGTCTTCGGATGGTAGGCGCGGTACGCGATCTTTGTACCGTCGTGCGAAAAGAACGCGCCACCGTCGTACCCCCTGGCGCGGGTCAGGCGCTTGACGTCGGTCCCGTCGGCAGCCATGGTGTAGATCTCCAGGTCGCCGTCGCGCATCGAGGTGAAGACGATCCGCCTGCCATCGGGAGAGATGGTCGCCTCAGCATCGTAGCCGGGCGTGTCGGTGAGCCGGGTGAGGTCCGACCCGTCGAGATTCACGCTGAAGATGTCGTAGCCGGCATAGATCGGCCAGACGTACCCCTTGGAGTAGTCGGGCTTTGGCGGGCAGGCCGACCCGGCCAGGTGCGTCGAGGAATAGATCAATCGGGGCCGCTCAGGAAAGAAAAAGGAACAGGTGGTGCGCCCCTTGCCACTGCTCATCAGCTTCACGTCGGTGCCGTCGATATGCATCGTGAAGATCTGATCGCATTGGAACGGCTCGCGGGTGGACTGGAAGGTGAGTCGCCTCCCGTCGGAGGAAAAGTAGGCCTCGGCATTCTGGCCACCGAACGTCAACTGCCGGACATTCCTGAGATGGCGCTCTCTGGGGTCGTGAAGCGGTTGCCTTTCCTCGCCGTGAATCGTGCGGTGGAGCGCCATGATCATGAGAAATGTCATCAGCGCCATTCCCACGATGATCACCGGCGCTCGACGCCCGCGGACCTGAAAGGCGATCTCCTTTCGCGAAGTCATCACTGTCGCTGCTCAAGGGTGGCTTGCGCACGCTGCTCCTTGCCGTCGCGGAGGTAGGTGACGTCCACCCGATCCCCGGGCCGCTTGCTCCTGAGTGCGAAGGTCAGATCCTGGAGGTTCTTCACCGCGACGCCGGCGAAGTTCACGATGATATCCCCGGCTTTGAGTCCTGCCGTGTCCGCGGGGCTGCCGGGGCGGACGCCACCCAACAGGACACCGGGAACCTGCGCCTCGGAGAAATCAGGGATCGAGCCGAAGTATGGGCCGTAGCCGGCGCCGCGCTCGCCGCTTTCGGTCCTGGGCGGCGTCCCTTTCGTCCGGACGTAGGCGATCGGGGCGTCCCGATCGGCGATCGTCTCCACGGTTCGATAGGCGATCGTCGTCACCAGCCTCAGCCCTTCGGCGTTGATCTTGTCCACTGTGTCCGAGGGGCGGTGGTAGTCGAGATGAGGGCCCGTGAAGAAGTGCAGGACCGGTCGTTCTTTGGCGTAGAAGGGGGTATGGTCGGACGGACCGAATCCGTCATCGCGAAGGGTG